>NZ_NCKP01000111.1:0-3034 GCF_002282795.1 Thiomonas sp. 13-64-67 | reverse complement strand
GTCGTCAAAGCGCCGCGCACCGAAACATTGGCCAGACGAGTGCGGGGTTCGAGCTTGCGTTCGGTGGTCGATACCTGCAAGGTGCCGTCGGCACCGGGCTGCACCGTGAGTTCGCGCCAAACCGGGGCGGCCAGCGGATCGGTTCCCGCGGGCATGGGCAGCACGGCGGCAAGCTGCAGCAGTTCGCCCTGTGCATTCACCTGCGCCCGCACGGGTTCGGGCCCGCCGCCTGCGGCGAGCAGCGCGCGGAAACTCGCATTCTTGCCGAGTTGCGCGATGGCGGCCGGATCGGTCACGCCCAGGCGTTTGAGCAATTGCTGCACGGTGTCCCGATGCCGCACCGAAGTGCTGCTGGCATAACGCAGATCGACCGCAGCAAGCGCTTCGGTCTGTCCCTGCACATCGTTGTCGAGCACGGTAGCGAGAGTGGCGCGCGGCGGCAGCTGCGGCTGCGCCTCGACCAGGGCATAAGCCCCGGCGCTGCTCAGCAGCAGAGCGCCGCCCACGCTGGCGGCCAGACGACGCGGATGCGCACGCAGTGCCTGCACCACCTCGGCGGAACGTTGCGACACCCACAGCGCAGCCTCATGAGAAAACGCAGGGCCGCCCCAAGTTTTCTTGTCCACCTCGCGGCTTGCAAGCCGCTCGGATTCGGCTCCGTCCAAGCTGCCACAGGGCAGCTTGGAGCCGCGGGCCTCATCCCCCTCGGGGGGCCTGACGCGAACGCGGCAGGTTTGGGGGCGCTCTTGAGCGCGCAGCGGCTTAGCCATGCTGCGGCTCCTTGGCGGCCTGCGCGGCGGCATCGACCACCGGGCTGCCGCCATCGATGACGGCAAGCAGATGGCGCGGTTCAGCCGTCTGCGCCAGAAATTCCGGCTTGAGCGCGGCCGGAACCGCCGTGCCCTTGGGCGAATAGTGCGCAATGTCCAGGGGATTGACCGGCGTGCCGTGCACGAAAAACTGGAAATACACATGCGGCCCGGTGGACCAGCCGGTATTGCCCGACAGCGCCACCACCTCGCCTTGCTTGACCGACTCGCCCACATGCACCTTGAACGCGCTCAGATGCGCATAGATGGTGGCAAAACCGCCGGGATGATCGACCTTGACGTATTTGCCGTAGCCCGTGCCCCAGCCCGCATACACCACGCGGCCGTCGGCGATGGTCTTGACCGGCGTGCCCACGGGAATGGCCAGATCGATGCCCTTGTGGAATTCATGGAAGTGCATCACCGGGTTTTCGCGCCAGCCCCAGCCTGAAGTGATGCGGTCGTAGGGCAGGGGTGACAGCAGGAAGGCGCGGCTCAGGCTGTCGCCATTGGGCGCGTAATACCCGGAAACTTTGGCGCCCCCCTTGGCATCGCCCTTGGCGTCGAACCACACGGCTTTGTAGTCGTGGCCCTGGTTGACGAATTCCGCCGACACCAGGCGGCCATCGGCCAGCGTCTGGCCCTGCGCCTGATAGACCCGGTACACCACATTGAAATGATCGCCCGGACGCAGATTGCGGCGGAAGTTGATCTGGGTGTCGAACACGTCGATCAGTTGCGAGGCCACGTTGCGGGGCATCCCAGCCTCGTCGGCCGCGGCGAAAAAGCTGGATTTCACCGTGCCGCTGGCCACACGCAAAACCGGCTGAACGAGGCGCGATTGCGTCTGCACGTCCCATCCTGTTGGCGTGGCCTTGACCGTCAGCTCGCGCAATTGGCGCGCCTTCTCGGCGCCCTCGGCCACCGGCTTGAGCCCGGGCAAACGGCCGTGCAGCGACTGCAATTCGCCCAGATTGCTCACCTGGGCCGCCACCACGCGGCCGGGATCTCCGGTGACCAGAGCCCGCAAATCGGCTTGCGCGCTGAGCTGGCGCAACTGCTGCGGATCGGTCACCTGCAGACGACGCAGCAGCGATTCGACGGTATCACTCGCCCGCACATGCGCCGTGGTGTAGACCACCTGATCGGCATTCGAGAGCTGATCGGCCTGCTGCGGCGCAGTGCTCGCCACCGCCACGCTGACCCAGGTCGGCGCGGGCGGATGCGCCTGCGGCCCTTCGTAAGCCAGGGCGAAGGCGGCGGCGCTGGTCAGCAGCAAACCACTCCCCACTCCCGCCAAAACCCGTTTGTGATGCTGATGCAACCAACCGGCCAAACTCTGCGCGCCTTGCGCCGCAGACTGCTTGAATTCGACAAACGACATTCCCACTCCTCACACTTCAGGCTGTGGCGCGCACGCCGTCCCGACAATGGAAAGTGGCGCCGAAGGCCATGCCTCCGACACCGTGATGGCACCACCGACAACGGGCGGCGAGACGCGGCAAGCATCTGCGAGCGCACCCTGGGCGCGGCTGAACGGTCTGCGCATGTGTGTTTCACACTCGCTTGCCGCCCAACAGTCACGCTGTGGCACCGAATACACTGCACCCTTTGCTGAAGCAGGCGCAGCACGGACATAAAGGCGCGAGTCTAACAGCCCGCTTGGCGCACTTTTCGATTCTCCCCATGATGGACTCCAACTCTCCCGTCGAACTTCCCGACGCCGTGCGCAACGCACTGGCCATCACCAAACGCGGCTGCGCCGAACTGCTGGTGGAGGCCGACTGGATCGCCAAACTGACCCGCAGCCACCAAACCGGCCAGCCGCTGCGCATCAAACTCGGCCTCGACCCCACCGCGCCCGACATTCATATCGGCCACACCGTGGTGCTCAACAAGCTCAGGCAGTTGCAAGATCTGGGCCACACGGTCATTTTTCTCATCGGCGATTTCACCTCGCGCATCGGCGATCCGTCCGGGCGCAACGCCACCCGCCCGCCGCTGACGATCGAGCAGATCAAGACCAACGCCGAGACCTATTACGCCCAGGCCAGCCTAGTGCTCGACCCGCAAAAAACCGAGATTCGCTACAACTCCGAGTGGAGCGAGCCGCTGGGCGCCGATGGCATGATTCGCCTGGCCGCCAAATACACCCTGGCGCGACTGCTGGAGCGCGACGATTTCACCAAGCGGTTCAAGGAGGGCGTGCCCATCGCCATGCACGA
>NZ_NCKP01000110.1:0-3040 GCF_002282795.1 Thiomonas sp. 13-64-67 | reverse complement strand
AAACGCTTCGGCCTTCATCCCGCTGGCTTTGAGTTCATCAAGAATCGCCAGAATCTCATCAATCCGCTCTTCACTGAGTTTGTCTGATCGCATGGAGCCTCCGAAAAAACTCAAGCTTCGCTCAGCTCAGACCCATTGAAAAGATGGGTTCGGCAAACGCTTACAGTCAACACGCCATTGCGGCATGACTTAAACCAACCAGCCTCCACGAAACACGGGGCGGTTCATGCCCAGATCATCAATGCCTTCTACCAAACGGTGTTCAACCCTTGGCTCAATGGGCATCGCCCGTGCTTGTTCGCCACCGAGATCACGAGTCCCAAGGGCAAGATCGTCAAGCGCTACCGCCACGCCGATGTGAAGACGCCCCTAGCCTGCCTGGCACAGCTCAGTGCGCAAGTCTTGGTGCGCTTCAAAGCGGGCGTCACGCTCCACGCCTTGCAGGCTCAGGCGGATGCGCAAAGCGATCTGGCCGCCGCTCAGGCCATGCAGCAAGCCAAGGCGGCGCTCTTTGCGCAATGCAACACGGCTGCGCCACGGCGACGGGCCTGACAGCTTGCAGGCGCGACGTTGCAGGCAACCGCGCAAATCCAACCCCAACCCCGCTCAGATCCTCTGCGGGAAGGACGCCGCACGCCGGTCGGACATGCACCAAGACTAGGGGGGGGCCTCCGGCGGCCTGGCAGGGGCCTTCCCTTGACACCATCCAAGCCACAATCCAACCCTCTTTACACTGACCCTTTCAGCCTCAATCAACCCGCCTTCAAAGAACCACTCTCAACCCGGCTTCAGGCTCATACCTGAATTGGAAAATACTGCTGCATGTACCGCCGGTTGAGGGCCCACTCGTCGTTTTGCTCGAGCATCATGGCGCCGACCAGCCTGGTAATCGAGGCGTCGTTGGGGAAGATGCCGACGACATTGGTGCGGCGCTTGATCTCGGCGTTCAATCGTTCCAGCGGATTGGTCGAGTAGATCTGGGTCCAATGCGCCTTCGGGAACGTCATGTCAACACCGACCAGGGCAGCCAGTTCACCGCCCAGGACTTTGTCGATGCGGTCCAGAACTCGGGCGCCCAACTCTCCATGGACGGCCGCGGCGCCTGGCGGGATAACGTGTTCGTCGAGCGGGTCTGGTGCTCGGTCAAATACGAGCGGGTGTACCTGCGGGCCTACGCCAGCGTGCGCGAAGCGCGGGCCGACATCGGCCAGTACATCGACTGGTACAACCGCGATCGGCCGCATTCCAGCCAGGACGGCAACACGCCGGAACAAGCGTACCTGGCCTGCCTATCCTGCCGGAGGCTGCCTAAAATGATTCCTAGGTGCGCCCCGAGTTGCCCACCGCGTCGGCCGTTCGTCGCAAGCGAAGCCCGCCGCCGTGGACAACTCTGCACCGTCTCAACCCACCAGGCATCCACTTATCTCTCGGGGAAATCTGTTCTGACGAACCGAGCCACTTCTCTCAGCACCGGTCTGCTGCCGACCGCTGGCATCGAGAATGCGGGCGCACTGAGGCGCAACCCGTTCGACGGGCCTAGCCAGCAGTGCCCGGCAAAGCCATTCCCGCAATCAGTGTTTCAAGCGACCGCGCCATGGCGAGTAGCTCGCGATCCTGACCATACGCCGCGCTCAATTGTACGCCCATGGGGAGCTTAAAACCTGGCAAGCATATCGGCAAGCTGAGCGCGCATTGCGCGAACACATTCACCGGCCTCGCATTCCGTGCGATCAAACCGTTCCACTCCACGCCCCGATCGACACTGTCCAAACGATCTAGGCGGCGCGGGAAATGCGGCACCGACGGACATAGCCAAGCACTGAAGCCCCGCATCTTCATTTCCGCGTCTTTCTGCAAGCGATGCAATGTATCTCTTAGTCGTTGCTCTTCGCCTGCCTCTGCATTTAATCCGTCTTCGATTCTGCGTACGGTCATCGGATCGAGATAAGACTTGTTCTTTGCATATGCGTCATGGCCCAGGTCGGCCAGTAATTCGCGCGGCACGAGCCATTTGAAAAAAGGCGTTAGCGCATCGACTTCCGGCCAGTCGACAAACTTCACTTGAGCGCCACTGGCCGATAGCACTTCCAACAGCGCATGGAAACCGCGTTCGATGCCGCGATCTAGGTCGCGGCAAAGCTGCATCGGCACCGCTAGCGTAAGCTCGGCAATAGGATGAGCCGCGACAGGCTCCGAAGCATCTTCAAGCACGTTGACGACTAGCGCCATATCGGACATGCTGCGGGTGAAAAACCCCAGCGAATCGAGCGACCTGGACAACGGGAAGACCCCGGATTGGGGCCAACGGCCATACGTCGATTTGTAACCGACGACTCCGCACATGGCCGCGGGCTGCCTGACCGAGCCGCCCGTATCCGTACCCAAGGCAAGCGGGCACAGGCCAGCGGCAACGGCGACCGCCGAACCGCTGCTCGAGCCACCCGGGGTGCGGGGCGCAGCCGGGTCGACGGGATTCCAAGGGGTCGGCCGCTGCAAATTGACTGTGCCGAGCGAAAGCTCGGTCATATTCGTCTTGCCGAGAATGATCGCCCCGCAGCGGCGCAGTTCCGCGAGGAGCTTATTTTCGACCGTCGGTTCCCGTTGCCCCAGCACCGCGCCACTGCCTAAGCGCATAGGCATCCCGCGCACTGCATACACGTCTTTTACCCCAAGCGGAATTCCGGTCAGAGGTCCTCGATACACACCTCGTTCAAGTTCGCCATCCAGGACAGCGGCTTCTTCGCGACAGCGCTGCGGATCGACATAAGCAAAGGCCCTGTACTTGCCGTCGAGCCGGTCGATGCGCTCCAAATAAAACTCGACGACTTCGCCGACGCGTAGCCGCCGCGCCTTGATCGCCGCAGCAAGCTCGTTGACGGGATGCTGGCCAACGGCAAAGGTTTCGTTCAACAAGCTGGACAAGAACAACTCCTAAGGGCGGCCCCCCGAGTTCGACACCAACTGTCGTAAGTGCTTGATCTGTCTATGGCAGGTTGTTGAAATTGCCACTACAGCAGGGGCAGTTGGGTGTCTTGGGTGG
>NZ_NCKP01000021.1:0-31063 GCF_002282795.1 Thiomonas sp. 13-64-67 | reverse complement strand
TTGAGCGAACCGCGCCGGTCGGGCAGGGTGCCGTCGTCGAGCACGGTCACGCCCTTGGCGGCGACGCGCTGGCCCATGCGGCCCGCGAACGCGCTCGATCCCTTGCGGTTGAAGTCGCCTTCCAGACCGTGGCCCACCGCCTCGTGCAGCAGCACGCCGGGCCAGCCGGGGCCGAGCACCACGCTCATCTCGCCCGCAGGCGCGGGGCGCGATTCGAGGTTGACCAGCGCGGTGTTCACCGCCTCATCGACATATTTCGTGATGAGGGCGTCGTCGAAGTAGCCCAGGCTATAGCGCCCGCCGCCGCCCGACGAACCCGACTCGCGCCGTCCGTTTTGCTCGACGATCACGTTCACGCTCAGGCGCACCAGCGGGCGCACGTCGGCGGCCAGCAGGCCGTCGGAGCGCAGCACCAGCATCACGTCGTGTTCGCCGCCCAGGCTGGCCATGACCTGCACCACGCGCGGGTCTTTGGCACGCGCCAGCCGGTCCACCTTTTGCAGCATCGCCACCTTGGCGTTGGAGTCGAGCGCGCCCAGCGGGTCGGTCGCGCCGTAGAGCACGCGCGCCGCGCTGCGGCGGGTGTCGCTGGGCACTTTGGCGCTGCCCTTGCCCGCGCGGGCAATGCTGCGCACCGTGTCGGCGGCTTCGAGCAAGGCTAGCTCGGAAATATCGTCGGAATAGGCGAAGGCGGTCTTCTCGCCCTGTACCGCGCGAATGCCAAAGCCCTGTTCGATGTCGAAGCTGCCCGACTTCACCAGGCCTTCTTCCAGACTCCAGCCCTCGGAGCGGGTGTATTGCAAATAGACGTCTGCGTAGTCGAGCTTGTGCTCGAACACCTTGCCCAGCGCACGCTGCAAGGCGATTTCGTCGATCTGATAGGGGTCGAGCAAGACGCGGCGCGCCTCGTCGAGGCGCAACAGCGCGGGTTCGGTCATCATGTTCATGCGCCCGATTGTAGGAACAGCGGCATGTCCCTGCGCGCGGGGCGGTTCAGGCGCGTCTCGGCTTTGGCTGGGCGCTCAGGCCGAGGCGACCCAGTCGCCCGACTTGCCGCCGTGCTTTTCGAGCAGGCGCACGCCGTCGATGATCATGCCGCGGTCCACCGCCTTGCACATGTCGTAGATGGTGAGCAGGCCGATCTGCACTGCGGTGAGCGCTTCCATTTCAACGCCGGTGCGGCCGCGGGTTTCGGCGGTGACGGTGCAGTGGATGCTGCTGTCCTGCGGCTGCAGGTCGAAGTCCACCGCCACGCGGTTGAGGGCGATGGGGTGGCACAGGGGAATGAGGTCGGCGGTGCGCTTGCTCGCCATGATGGCGGCGGTGCGGGCGATGCCGATGACGTCGCCCTTTTTGGCGCTGCCGCTTTGCACCAGGGCGAAGGTGGCGGGCTGCATGCGGATGCAGCCGGTGGCCACGGCCACGCGATGCGTTTCATCCTTGGCGCCGACATCGACCATATGCGCCTGACCGGCGGCGTCGAAGTGGGTGAGGCCAGTGGTGGATGCGCTGCTGTTGCTCATGGGGCGTTTGGGGCAGTGGAGGCGGCGTGCACCTCCTGGTTGATAGCGTCGCGCAGGCGGCGGGCTTCGCGTCTTGCGGCGTCGACAAAATCGCGCCCGTTGCTGGCGTAAAGCACGCTGCGCGAGGCGTTGATGAGAAAGTTGCCGCGCGCAGCGCGCACGGTGGCTGCGAGATCGCCGCCCTGCGCGCCGATGCCGGGGATGAGCAGCGGCGCTTCGGGGGCGACGGCGCGGATGCGTTCGATGTCGGCCGGGTTGGTGGCGCCAGCCACCAGGCCGTTCTGTCCGTGGTGGTTCCAGTCCAGCGCAGCCAGCCGCGCCACGCGCTCGAACAGCAGCTCATCGCCGAGGTGGGCCGAGGCGCCTGTGGCCGAGCTGGCGTTCGATGGAACAAGCGGCAGGGTCTGCAGATCGGCGCCGCCGGGGTTGGAGGTGCGGCACAGCACGAACAGCCCGCGCTCGGGGAAACGCAGATAGGGTTCGACCGAATCGAAGCCCATATAGGGCGACAGCGTCAGGGCGTCGGCGTTGAAGCGCACGAAGGCCTCGCGGGCATATTGCTCCGCGGTGGTGCCGATGTCGCCGCGTTTGGCATCGAGGATGACGGGCACGCCCGGCGCGACCTTGCGGATGTGGGCGATGAGCTGTTCGAGCTGGCCCTCCGCGCCCAACGCCGCGAAGTAGGCGATCTGCGGCTTGTAGGCGCAGACCAGATCGGCCGTGGCATCGACGATGGCGGCGCAGAAGTCGAACAGCCGCAGCGGGTCGTTGGTCCACGGCGCCGGAAAGCGCGAGGGCTCCGGGTCGAGACCGACGCACAGCGCCGAATTGTTGCGCTCGGCGGCCTCTTGCCACTGGTGGATGAAGGGGGGGCGGGTCGTCATGATGCGGCGCATTGTAGGCAGGGGTTTTGAAGCTAACCTTTCCGCAAGCCTCTACCATTCCACTGATCTTCTTCGCCGCCCATGCCATGCTACCCAGCCGCCGCCGTTTTCTGATCTCCTCACTGGCCGTGACCGGCATGCCGCTTCTGGCCCGGGCGCAGCAGGTCGGGCTGGGCGGGTCGGGGGCGTTGCCTGCCGGTGTGGCGCAGGCGCTGGAGACGGCGCGTATTCCGCAGCAGTCTTGCGCCTTCGTGCTGCAGCCGCTCGATAGCCCGTCGCCCCAGATCGCGTTCAACGGCGCCGCGTTGATGAACCCGGCCTCCGTGCTCAAGCTCGTCACCACCTACGCGGCCCTGCGCATTCTCGGCCCGGCCTATGTGTGGAAGACGCCGGTGTACGCCACGGGGCCGATCCGCGCCGGGGTGCTGCAGGGCGATCTGGCCTTTGTCGGCAGCGGCGACCCACATCTGATGGCCGACAACCTGTGGAGCATCGCGGTACGGCTGCGCGATCTGGGCATCCGCCGCATTCGCGGCGACGTGCTCATCGACCGTCAGGCTTTCGATCTTCCGCCGCACAATCCCGGAGTCTTCGACGGCGACGCCACCGCCCCCTACAACGTCGGCCCCGATCCCTTTCTGGTGAACTTCGGCGTGTTGCGCCTGGGCTTCGTGCCCGACGCTCAGGCACAGCAGGTGCGTGTCACAGTGGAGCCGCCAGTGGCGGGCTTCGATCTGCGCGAAGCGCCCAAACTCACCGCCAGCGCCTGCGGCAACTGGAAGGACAATCTGCGCGCCGACTGGAAACAGCCCTTCGCGCCGCGCTTCGCCGGGGGTTTTGCGGCCGCCTGCGGGCCGCAGACCTGGAACATCGCCCCCGAGGTGAGCGACAACGCCTATGTGCAGCGTTTGCTCGCCGCGCTGTTTGCGCAGGTCGGCATCGATTGGAAAGGGCGGGTTCGCACCGCCAACCTGCCTGCGGGCGCCACCGAACTGACCGTGTGGGACTCGCCCGCGCTCGCCGTGCTGGTGCGCGACATCAACAAATACAGCAACAACGTCATGGCGCAGCAGGTGTTCCTGACCCTGGCGCTACAGGCGGGTGCGCAGCGGGCCACTTGGGGGCTGGCGCAGCAGGCGGTGGAGCAATGGTTGTCCACCCACAATTTGTCCATGCCCGGCCTGGTGCTGGACAACGGCTGCGGCCTGTCGCGCATCGCGCGCATTTCGGCGGCCGATCTCAACGCGCTGCTGCGCTCGGCGTGGAACAGCCCGGTGATGCCCGAATTCGTCTCGTCGCTGCCCTTGGCCGGAGAAGACGGCACGCTGCGCCGCCACTTCCGCGACCCCGATACCGCGGGCCGCATTCACGCCAAAACCGGCAGCCTCGACGGCGTGCTGTCCCTCGCCGGCTATGCGCAAACCCGTGCCGGGCAGCGCTACACCTTCGCCGCGCTGGTCAACGACCCGCGCGCCGGCGGCGCCTGGCCTGCGCTGGAAGCCTTCATCAACGGCTTCATGCAGACGGCTTGAGCGCGTACTTCGCCGGCCTCCCCCCATTTTTCGAGAGTCCCTCATGGCCTTTCACCTCACCGATCTCATCGGCTACGGCGCGGCGTTTCTCACCACCGTGTCTTTCGTGCCGCAGGCCTGGCTGACGGTTCGCACGCGCGATGTTTCGGGGATTTCGCTCGGCATGTACACGCTGTTCACCACGGGCGTGGCGCTTTGGCTGGCCTATGGTGTCGTCCAGCAGAGCTGGCCCCTGGTTGGCGCCAACGCGGTGACTTTCCTGCTGGCGCTGGCCGTGCTGATCATGCGCTTGCGCTACGGCGCGCGACAGGCGGGGTGAGCCTGGCCCGCGTTTGGCGTCGTTTTGCTGCGCCGCAGCGAGCGCTTGGATCCTGGTTTAGACAGATCATCGGGCGTCACTTCGATGTTCCTTGGATCGTCCAAAAACTTGTAAGTAATTTGGTGATTTTGAAGTTTTAATTCCTTCCAAATTGCTTTACAATCTATCCATTGATATTTTTATTCAATGAGTCTCCATAAATATCACCACAAGTAGCGAGTTCTACTTGTGTCTTCTGGTGTGCCTCCGGGTCTGCGCGGGCCAGAAATTTCTCGTTCGTCCCCTAGACGGCATAAGGGGTTCAAGCCAACCCCGCGCTTCATGGCATTCGCTCTGAATGCCCACCGGCCGCGTCTGCACGCGCGGCCACCCAGTCGCCACGCCCCGCTTTGCTGGGCGTTCTTCCATTGGACAACCTATAGGGTTGTCCACGACCTTGGGAGAGTCCATGCAGAACTCTGCTTCATCATTCATCGTCGGCAATCCGACCCTTGCCCCCGTTGTTGCCGTGATCGGCGCTGGTGCGTGGGGCACGGCACTGGCCTGCGCCTTGCGGCGCGGCGGGCTGGAGGTGCGCCTGTGGGCGCGCCGCCCCGATCTCACCCACGCCATCGCCACCCAGGCGCGCAATCCGCGCCATTTGCCGGAGCTGGAATTGCCTGCGGGCCTGAAGGCGAGCAGCCAGATGGCCGAGGTGCTTGACGGCGCCGACGCGGTGTTCATGGTCGTGCCGTCGGCTGCATTGCGCGAGGTGGCGCGCGCTGCCGCGCCCTGGCTGCAGCGGCGCGCGGTGGTGTTGGCCGCCTGCAAAGGGATCGAGCGCGACAGCGGCGCGCTGATGACTCAGGTGTTGCAGCAGGAGTTGCGGCCGGGCGCGCTCATCGGCGCTATTGGCGGGCCGAGCTTTGCGCATGAGGTGGTGCGCGAGCAGCCTGCGGCGCTCACGGTCGGTCTGCCTGCGCTGCGTCAGCGCGGTGCGGTCGATGTGCAAAGCCACGCGCAGCGGCTGATGGGGCGCTTGCGCACGGCGTTCGCCGCAGGTCAGGTGCAGCTCGACGTGACGGACGATGCCATCGGCGTGCAGGTCGGCGGCGCGCTCAAAAACATGATCGCCATCGCCTGCGGCATGGCCATGAGCTGCGAGCAGGGCGAGAACGCGCGGGCGGCCATTCTGACGCGCGGCTTGCAGGACATGCGGCGCCTCGCCCTGGCGCTGGGCGGCCGCCCTGAAACCCTGTTGTCGAGCGCGGGTGCGGGCGATCTGTTTCTCACCGCGTCGTCGGCCCAATCGCGCAACACCCGGCTGGGCATGCAGCTGGGGCGCGGTGAGTTTCCCGGCGGCGAGGGCGAGTTGGCCGAAGGCGCGATCAGTAGCCAGTCGGTGCAAATTCTGGAGCGGCGGCTCGGCCTTCATTTGCAGGTGGCGGCTGTGGTGCGCGATGTGCTGGGGCGCCGTCAAACGGCAGAGGAGGCCTTGCGGCGCCTGTTGACTCAGCCGGTGCAGCAGGACGACGCGCTCGGCTTACCCGTCGCTTCGGGCGCGCATGCGCACCGGCTGCTGCGCGAAGCGCAGGGCTTGCGGCCCACCCTGTCACGCGCGCAGTCGCGGCAGTCGTAATGAAGGAGGCGTCGATGCCACAAACCATTCTGGCCACCGATCTGGACGGCACTTTTCTGGGCGGCAACGAGGCGCAGCGCGCGGCGCTGTATGAATGGATCGCGCAGCGCCGCAGCGAGATCGTGCTGATTTTTGTCAGCGGTCGCGGGTTCGACTTCATGCGCCAACTCGCGCGAGATCTGCCGGTGCAACCCGATCATGTGATTGGCGACGTGGGCACCAGCGTGGCGACCGGCGCCGACTTCGCGCCCATTGCGGCGATCGATCAGTGGCTCGACGCGAGCTGGCCTGCCGATCGCGTGCAGCAGATCGACGACATCGTACGCCGGCATCCAGAGCTGCAGCCCCAACCGCCGCACGGCGGTCGCAGACGATCGTATTTTTACCGTCGTCCGGAGCCGGTGCAGGTGGCTGCGACTGAATTGCGGCGACTCGGCTTCGACACCCTGATGTCGGACAACCAGTATTTCGACGTGCTGCCGCGCGGGGTGCAGAAAGGCTCGACCCTGTTGCGCACCCTGGCCGCGCTCGGCCTGCCTGAACACCGCACCCTGGTGGCTGGCGACACCCTCAACGATCTGTCGATGTTCCAGACCGGTCTGACCGGCGTGGCCGTGAGCAACCGCGAGGCCGCGCTCGATCATGCCATCACGCCGCATACCAATGTGTACCGCAGCGCCCAGCCGGGCGCAGCCGGGGTGCTCGACGCCTTGCAGCGATTTCATCAACAGGGAGACTTCAATGGCTTCATCTCTGGTCATCGTCTATCACAGACAACCGTATGAGGAGTTCGTCGAGAACGGTCAGATCGTTCTCAGAGAAAACAAAAGCCCCAACGGCATCGTGCCGGCCCTCAAGGGCTTCATCGGCCAGGTCGATCGCGCCAGCTGGGTGGCGTGGAAAAAAGCGCCGACGGGAAAAGCTGCGAAGTTCGAGCGCCGCATCACGGTGAACGACAGCTATGGCAGCTATGAAGTCGTGCGGCTGCCGCTGACCGCTGAGCAGATCAGCCAGTTTTATCACGTCGTCTCGAAAGAGGCGCTGTGGCCCATTCTCAACAGCTTTCCCTCGCTCTATTCCACCGAGAACTGCCAGTGGAGTGTGTTCCGCGAGGTCAACCGCCTGTTTGCGCAAGCCGCCTGCGCCGAGGCCGCGCCGGGGGCGGTGATCTGGGTGCATGACTACAACCTGTGGCTGGTGCCGGGCTTCGTGCGGCAGATGCGCCCGGATGTGAAGATCGCCTTTTTCCACCACACGCCGTTTCCTGCGCCCGATGTGTTCAACATCCTGCCCTGGCGCGATGAGATTCTGGCCTCGCTGCTCGATTGCGATCTGGTGGGCTTTCATGTGCCGCGCTACGCCCGCAACTTCGCCGCGCTGGTACAGTCTCTGCGCAGAATCGAGGGCCTGGTCGAGCGCGCGGTGGAGCCGGAACTGCAGGCCACGGGCACCGCGCTGTCCGAGCCGGTCACGCCAGTCTCCATCGCAGTGGGCGGGCGCACGATCCGCATCGATGCCTTTCCCATCGGCACCCATGCCGACCTCATCCGCAGCACGGTGCAGAGGCCCGACAACCTGGCGCGGGTGGCGCACATCCGCCGCGAAATGTCCGGGCAGACCACCATCGTGTCGATCGGCCGGGTGGACTATGCCAAGGGCATGCGCGAAATGCTGCTGGCTTTCGAGCGGCTGCTGGCGCGCCGCTCCGAGCTGCACGGCAAAGTGCGGTTGCTGGTCACTGCCGTGGCCGCGGCCGACGGTATGCGCGTCTATAAGCGGGCGCAGCAGAACATCGAGCAGCTCGTCGGGCGCATCAACGGCCACTACGGCTCGCTCACCTGGACGCCCATCCTGCTGTCCACCACGCCCATGCCTTTCGAGGAGACGCTGAGCTATTACCGTGCCGCCGACATCTGCTGGATCACGCCACTACGAGACGGTCTGAACCTCGTGGCCAAGGAGTTCATCGCCGCGCATGTGAACGAGAGCGGCGTGCTGGTGCTGTCGGAGTTCGCCGGTGCTGCGGTCGAATTGCAGGACGCCGTGCTGGTCAATCCCTACAGCATCAGCCAGATGGACGATGCCATCGACCGGGCGCTGGACATGCCGCGCGACGAACAGCGCGAACGCATGCAGCTCATGGATGCACTCATCCAACGTTACGACATCACCCACTGGACGCACCACGTGCTCGAACTGTTCGCGCAGTTGCGGGCGCAGTAAGCCGAGCAATCCAGCGATGCAAAACGACCTGAATGCGACCTGGACGATGCTGTGGGCGTGGGCGTCATCCCACCCGCCTGACTCGCTGGCCATCGCCCTCACCCTGCTGGCGGCGCCAGTGTTCATGCTGGGTGCGAGACTGCTGCTCAAGGCCAGCGGGCCGGAAGGCAACGGGCAGTTTTTGTATCTGCGCCTGCGCAATCCGCTGCGGCTGGCCTGGCTGCTGCTGATACTGCGTATCGATGCGGGATTTTTGCAGCAGCGGCTGGAGAACTGGTCGTGGGTGATAGCGCCGTTGCACCTCAGCCTGATCGCCGCGTTGACCTGGCTGGCCATGCGCCTGGTGCGGTCGGGCGGCGAGCTGGTGCTGCTGCGGCGCGGCGGCCTGCAACTGCCCGACGACCCCAATCTGCTCGACTCCAATCTGGAAGTGCGCGGCCTGCTCACCCGGGCCCGGGTGCTCACCCGTGTGCTGAGTTTCCTCATTCTGCTCGTCGGCTTGGCCGTGGCGCTGATGAGCATTCCCGATGTGCGGCAGATCGGCGCCAGCTTGCTGGCGTCGGCGGGTATTGCCGGTCTGGTGGTGGGTTTCGCCGCGCGGCCGGTGTTGAGCAATCTGCTGGCAGGTCTGCAGATTGCGATGACTGAACCGATTCGCATCAACGACGTGCTCATCGTCGAGGGCGAATGGGGACGGGTGGAGGAGATCACCGGCACCTATGTGGTGTTCCGCGTGTGGGATGACCGGCGGCTGATCCTGCCGCTGCAGTGGTTCATCGAACACCCGTTCCAGAACTGGACGCGCACCAGCGCCAGCCTGCTGGGCACGGTGTTTCTGTGGGTGGACTACGCCACTCCGGTCGAAGAGCTGCGCGACGAACTCAAGCGTCTGTGCGCGGCCGACCCCGACTGGGACGGCCGCCTGGCCCTGGTGCATGTGACCGACGCCACCGAGACCGCGGTGCAGGTGCGCCTTCTGGTGAGCGCGGCCAATTCGGCGCGCGCCTGGGAACTGCGCTGCCGCATTCGCGAAGGCATGATCGCCTATATGCAGCGCGCCCAGCCCGGGCATCTGCCACGTCGGCGTGTGCAGTGGCATGAGCCTGCCGAAACCGGTTCGTCACCGGCTCCATTCTGATTTTTCCCCCGAGAAAGGCTACGAGATGAGCGCATGGCTATCCCTTCCCTTTTTGAACAATCCTTTGCAGAGCTGGCTGCTGGCGCTGGGCTGGCTCGTTTTGGTGGTGGTGCTGGTCTCCGTGATCAAGCCGATTCTGGTGTCGTGGATCAGCGCCCTGGCCTCGCACACCAGCAATCATTGGGACGATGCGCTGGTCAACGCGGTGCAGGGCACCCGCCTGCCGCTGGCCGCGCTCATCGGCCTTTACCCGGCAGTGCAAAGCCTCAGCCTGCCGGACACGGTGGGCAAATGGGTGCTGGGACTGGCGGCCGTGGCGCTGTTTCTGCAGATCGGGCTGTGGGTGTCGCGCTTTCTCGATTTCTGGATTCGCGTCTCGCGCGAGCGCGCCATCTCTCACGACCCCGAAACCGCCACCGGCCTGGCCGCGATGAGTTTCATCGCCCGGTTGGTGCTGTGGTCGCTGGTCTTTCTGCTGCTGCTCGATAACCTCGGCTTCAACGTCACCACCCTGCTGGCCGGTCTGGGCGTGGGCGGCATTGCGGTGGGCCTGGCCTTGCAGAACATTCTGGGCGACCTGTTCTCCAGCCTGTCCATCGTGCTCGACAAACCCTTCCAGATCGGACGACTTCGTCGTCGTCGACAACTTCTCCGGCACGGTCGAGAACATCGGCCTGAAAACTACCCGCATCCGTTCCATCAGCGGCGAGATCGTGGTGTTCTCCAACACCGATCTCACCAAGGCCCGGCTGCGCAACTACAAGTTCATGCAAGAGCGGCGCATCGTGTTCGCCTTCGGCGTGACCTACGACACATCGGCAGAAACCCTGGAGCAGATTCCAGCAGTGGTTAAAACCATCGTCGATCAGCAGCCCAACGCCCGCTTCGACCGCGCGCATTTCAAGGATTTCGGCGATTCCAGACTGAACTTTGAAGTGGTGTACTGGATGAAAACCTCCGACTACACCGCCTATATGGATACCCAGCAGGCGATCAACCTCGGTCTGGTGCGTGAATGCGAGCGCATCGGCGCGGAGTTTGCCTTTCCCACGCGCACGGTGCAGTTGCAATGGAGCGGGGCATTGTCTGTCGCATTGCAGGAACGGGTCGCCGCCGCGCCCTAAAATCCCCCCGAAACGTCCGGGCGCAACGGCAGCGCATTGGGCACATCGTGGAGACAAGCATGCGCATTCTGATTGCCGAAGATGACCGGGTCTTGGCCGACGGCCTGCTGCGCTCTCTGCGCGCTCTGGGTTATGCGGTCGATCAGGTGGCCGACGGCAACAACGCCGACGCCGCGCTGCAGTCCAGCGAATTCGATCTGCTGATTCTCGACCTGGGGCTGCCGCGGCTGTCGGGCTTCGAGGTGTTGCGCAAGCTGCGCGCGCGTGGCGCCACCGTGCCAGTGCTCATTCTCACCGCCGCAGACAGCGTGGAAGACAAGGTACGCGGCCTCGATCTCGGCGCCGACGATTACATGGCCAAGCCCTTCGCGCTGCAGGAGCTCGAAGCCCGGGTGCGAGCCCTGTCGCGCCGGGGCATGGGTGGCGCCAGCGCCGTGATCCAGCACGGCCCGCTGCACTACGACATCACCGGCCGCGTGGTCACGCTCGACGGTCATGTGGTGGAACTCTCGGCGCGTGAACTCACTCTGCTCGAAGTGCTGCTGCAGCGCGCCGGGCGGCTGGTGAGCAAGGACCAGCTCGTCGAGCATCTGTGCGTTTGGGGCGAGGAGGTGAGCACCAACGCCATCGAGGTGTATGTACACCGACTGCGGAAAAAGATCGAAGTCGGCCCGGTGCGCATCGCCACGGTGCGCGGTCTGGGCTACTGCCTGGAGAAAATCGTCCCGGTTGCCGCGCCTTCGGCCGAGTCGGCCGCGCCTCCTCGTGCCGATGCCTGAAATCTCGCCCTCCGGTGAGCCGACCGAAGGGGCGGCGGGGCGCAAACGTCGGCATCATCCACGCTCGCTGTTTGGCGAAATTCTCGACTGGATGCTCGCGCCCATGCTGTTGCTGTGGCCGCTGTCCATCGGTATCACTTATCTGGTGGCGCAGGCCATTTCCGCCAAACCTTACGACGCGGCACTGGAGCACACCCTGCTGCAACTTGCCGCGCAGGTGCAGACCGAAGGCGCGCAGGGCGCAGCGCAGTCGGCCCTGTGGCAGCAGACGCTGCGACAGCCGCCGGTGGGCGGCATTCTCGGCTACCAGGTGCGCAGCAAGGCCGGTGCGCTGCTGGCGGGCGAGGCGGGCCTGCCCGCCCCGGCGAGCTTGCCGCCCACGCAGGCGGGTGCTCCGCTGACGGTGATCTGGCGTGACAGTGAGATCGGCGCGCATAGCGCACGATTGGCCGGGGTCTGGGTCTGGCCGCGGGTGCAGCACGGGGCCAGCGCGACCGGTCCCGTGCTGGTGCAGGTGGCGCAGAGTACGGAGGCGCGCACGCGGCTGGCGCGCGACATCGTGCAGGGCGTCATCCTGCCGCAATTCGTCGTGGTGCCGATTTTCATCTTGCTGGTGTGGTTCGGGTTGGGGCAGGGCATCGCGCCGCTCAACGAATTGCAGGCGCGCATCCGTCGCCGCCGTGCCGACGACATCAGCCCGATCGACGAGCAGGAGGCGCCCGAAGAAATTGCGCCGCTGGTCGATTCGATCAACAGTCTGTTCGCCCGCTTGCAACAGTCGCTGCAGACGCAAAAGCGCTTCATCGCCGATGCCGCGCATCAGATCAAGACCCCGCTGGCCGGTCTGCGCATGCAGGCCGAACTGGCGCAGCGCGAAACCGACCCGGCCGATCTGCGCGCCAGTCTGCGGCAGATCGGCCGCAGCGTGGAGCGCACCACCCGGCTGGTCAATCAGTTGCTGGCGCTCACCCGCGCGGAAAATCAGGGCGGTGCGGCGCGCGCCGTGTTCGAGACCATCGACCTGCGCCAGCCCGCCGCAGAAGCCATGCAGGAACTGGCCATGCTGGCGCTCGACAAGCAACTGGAACTGGAGTTCGACAGCCCCCCGCTGCCGCTGCCGGTGCGCGGCAACGCCTTGTTGTTGCAGGAACTCATCAAGAATCTGCTGCACAACGCGATCACTTACACCCCGCCCGGAGGCAGCGTGACCCTGAGGCTGCGAAGCGCGACGGCTGATGAGGCGCGCAGCGCGCCCGTGGTGCAGCTTCAGGTGGATGACAGCGGGCCCGGCATTCCCGAAGCGGAACGTGCGCTGGTGTTCGAGCCGTTCTATCGCATTCTGGACAACGGCAGCGAGGGCAGCGGGCTGGGGCTGGCCATCGTGCGCGAAATCGCCCGCCAGCATGATGCCGAGATCACGCTGAGCGATTTGCCGCGGGGCGCGTCCGCTCAGGGCTTGAGGGTGCAGGTGCAGTTCGGGCGGGTGAAGTAGGGCGGTGTTTCACGCGCGTCGCACCCGACCCCATCATTCGCCATCTTCGCCGCACTGTTTTTTCAGATCGCCCAACTGGCCGTAGGTGATGGGTTTGCCGCTGGCGGCCAGCGCCTTGAGGCCATCGGCCATGCATGGGCTGTCATTGGCCATTTGAAGCTGGGGCGCATCCACCGGCTCGTTCACCAAGCGGCCACGCAGCAGGCTGAAAATGCCCACCAGAACCACGATGCCCAGCAGGATGCCCAGCAGCCCGCTGAGCTGCACATTCATGCCCTTTTTTTTCTGCGGGGGCGCAGGGGGCGGAGCGTCTGGGGTGTCGGACATGGATCAGCGCAGGGCGGGGTTGAGGGTGTAGGTGCCGGTGAGGCGGGCCTGGGCCAGCACATGCCCGGCGAGGGCCGCACGCAGTTGCGCGCCGTTGAACGCACCGTCCACCGGGCAGCGCGCCACACCTAGCGCGTAAAGCGTGAAGATGTAGTGGTGCAGCAGGCTGTCGTTCCAGGGCGGGCAGGGGCCGTCGTAGCCGAAATACTGACCGGCCATGTCCTGATCTCCGGCGAACCAGGCGGTGTAGTCGTTCACGCCCTGGCGCATGCCGCCCGAGCAATCGGGGCCTGGTTTGCCGCGCGGGGTGACTTCATGGCTGAATTCTTTTTCAGCGATGTGGCTGCGCGAGGTCGGAATGTCCACCAGCAGCCAGTGATAGAAGTCCACCCGGGGCAGGTCGGCGGGTACGGTGTGGCCATCGAGGTTGACGTCGTCGGCACGGCTGGGTACGTCGGGGTCGTGGCAGACCAGCACCAGACTTTGCGCGCCCTGCGGTACGTCCGACCAGGCCAGCGGCGGGTTGAAGTTCTGCGACAGCGCCACATGGCCGACCGCCGACGGCTTGCAAAACGCATATTGCGGCGGAATCGGCTGACCATCGGCAAAGGCGGGGCTGGTGAGTTGCATGAGTGTCTCCGGGGCGGTGCGTGGTGACGAGGGCGGTCGGGTTTCAGTGCGGATGCGAGGGGGCGCCAGGCGTGCAGACCTGATGGCTGATGGTTCCCGTAGCCTGCAGCTGCGCATTTTCTTCCTGCAGGCTTTCCTGTGCGGAGGTCAGCATTTCAATGGTTACGGTCATGCCAGGATAAGCCTCGATCAGCGCTTTTTCCACGGCGTAACGGCAGTCTGCCGCGCGCTGAAGCGACCACCCGCCCGGCATGTGCAGGTGCATGGAGGCGAAGCGCCGGGTGCCGGCCACGCGGGTGCGCACATGGTCGAAGCGCAGGTCGTTGGAGCGAAAGCGGTCGAGCACGGCCTGCAAACCCGCGAGGTCGGCGTCGTCCATCGATTTGTCCATCAGCCCATCGACCGAGCGCTTCACCAGCGAAAACGCTTCGCGCAAAATATGCAGCGCCACCACGATGCCGATCACCGGGTCGAGCCAGAGCCAGCCGGTGAGCGGCACCAGCATCACGGCAACGATCACGCCCACGGAAGTCCAGACATCGGTGAGCAGGTGCCGGGCGTCGGCTTCGATGACGATGGAACGCAGGCGCCGCGCGCCGCGCAACATCCACAGCGCGACACCGAGGTTGATCACCGTGGCCGCGGCCGAGATCGCCGCGCCCAGCGGCACGTCGCTGATGGGCTGCGGATGGGTGAGGCGCTTGGCGGCCTCGATCAGAATGAGCGCTGCGGCCACGCCGATGAGCAGGCCCTCGACGCCGCTGGAGAAATACTCCGCCTTGGTATGACCGTAAGGATGGTCTGCGTCGGGCGGCGCCTCGGCGATGCGCACGATGAACAAGGCGAATGCGGCGGCGGCGACGTTGACGATGGACTCCATCGCGTCCGACAAAAAGCCTACCGACCCCGTGACCTTCCAGGCCAGCAGCTTGAGGCTGATGACGATGATGGCGGCGAGCAGCGAGGCGCGGAGATAGGTTCTGGCTTGCATGCCGTTATTGTGCATGGCTTGCGTGAATGAGGCTGATCCGGGCGGAATCGCAGAGCGATCAACCGGCGGCTGAAATGCCCGGATACTTCTGTGTAAAGTCGATGACGCTCGCATGATCGAAATTTCACGCGTCTCTCGTTAGACTAGTCGGCTGTTTTTGCTGCCAATTTCACAGCGCGTCACCCTCCGACTCAAGCCGCCTCAATCGTCCTGACTGATCCATGGCCTTCAATTTCCGTCCACTTGCGCTGCCGCTGCCCAACCGCCGCGATCTGATCGCGCTGCCGCTGGTCATCGGCATGCTGCTCATCATCGGCCACGCCAGTCGGCAGATGGCGGTACCGTTCCATCTGGGCGAGACCGTGGCGTTGTCGCTCAAACCCGCGGATCTGCCCGAGTACGCGCTCTACACCGTGCTGCGCATGTTGGCCGCGCTGGCCGCCAGTACCGTGTTCACCCTGATCTACGCCTGGATTGCGGCCAACAATCGCTACGCCGAAAAAATCATGGTGCCGCTGCTCGACGTGCTGCAGTCGGTGCCTATTCTGGGCTATCTGTCGATCACCGTGACCGGCTTCATCGCCCTGTTTCCGGGCAGCATGCTGGGGCTGCAATTCGCGGTGATTTTTGCGGTGTTCACGTCGCAGGCGTGGAACATGACTTTCAGCCTGTACCAGTCGCTCAAGACCGTACCGCGCGACCTCACCGAGGCCGCCACGCTTTACCGCCTCAACGCCTGGCAGCGCTTTTGGAAGCTTGAGCTCCCCTACGCCGCCCCCGGCCTGCTGTGGAACGCGATGATGTCCATGTCTGGCGGCTGGTTCTTCGTCGTCGCTGCCGAGGCGCTCACCGTGGCGGGGCAGCAGGTGTCCGTGCCGGGTATCGGCTCGTATATCGCAGCGGCGATCGCGGCCAAGAATCTGGGCGCTATCGGTTGGGCAATTCTGGCGATGGCCTTGGTGATTCTGTCTTACGACTTTCTGCTGTTTCGCCCCATCGTCGCCTGGGCCGACAAGTTCCGTCTGGACAACACCGTTAGCGTGGACGCGCCGCGTTCGGTGGTGCTCGACTTTCTGCGCCGCACCCGCCTCACCCAGCGTCTGGCCCGGCTGCCCGCCGTGCTGTGGGAGATGAGCGTGCGCCTGTTGCCCGCGGTGCCGCTGCACAAATCGCCGCAACGCGCGCCTTCCGTGTGGGGCGACCGGGTGTTTGTCGTCAGCATGGTGCTGTTCACTCTCGGCCTGATCGTGGCGTTGTTTCTGGTGCTGCCGCGAGATTTCGGCTGGCTGCAGGTCGGTCATGTGATGTTGCTGGGCGCGTTCACCGCGCTCAAGGTGTTCGTGCTGGTGGCGATTTCGGCGCTGATCTGGGTGCCGGTGGGCATCTGGGTCGGTTTGCGTCCGCGCTGGGCGGCCGTGGCGCAGCCGGTGGCGCAATTTCTCGCCGCCTTCCCCGCCAATCTGCTGTTCCCGCTGGTGGTGGTGGCCATCGTGCACTGGCATCTCAATGTCAACGTGTTCACCGCGCCGCTGATGATTCTGGGCAGCCAGTGGTATGTCCTGTTTTCGGTCATCGGCGCGGCGTCTGCCCTGCCCAGCGACTTGCGCGAAGCCGGCCGTAATCTGGGTTTGCGCGGCTGGCTGTTATGGCGCAAGCTCTATCTGCCTGCCGTGTTTCCGGGATTCGTGACCGGCGCGCTCACCGCCTCGGGCGGCGCGTGGAACGCCAGCATCGTGGCCGAAGTGGTGAGCTGGGGCAGTCACACCCTGGTCGCCACCGGGCTGGGCGCCTACATCACCGAAGCCACCCAGCAGGGGCAGACGCTGAAGGTGGGTCTTGGCGTGGGCGTGATGGCGCTGTACGTCATCGCCATCAACCGTCTGGTCTGGCACCGCCTCTACAAAATTGCCGCCACGCGGGTGCGGCTCGATTGATTGCCGCCTGATATGAAATCCTCTCTGACTTGCTGCGCGCGTTTCCCCCGAGGGGGCCTCGGTTCCTCTGGAACGGCCGTGCGCAACTGAAGGACCCAGCATGAATGCCATGAACGCCACCGAACTGCCCAGCGCACCTGACGCCGCGTCTTCCACACCCATTTTCCATCTGGCGAATGTGCGCAAGTCGTATCGCACCCCCGAGGGCAGCGAACTCGTCATTCTCGACGGCGTCGATCTCGATTTGCGCGACGGCGAAATTCTGGTGTTGCTGGGGCGCTCCGGTTCGGGCAAGTCCACCTTGCTGCGCACCCTGGCCGGGCTGGTTTCCGCCACCAGCGGCACGACGCTGCATCGTGGCAAGCCGATCGACGGCCCGGTGCCGGGGCTGGCGATGGTGTTTCAGAGCTTTGCGCTGTTTCCCTGGCTGACGGTGCTACAGAACGTGGAACTGGGGCTGGAGGCGCTCAAGGTGCCGCCGGCAGAACGTCGCGCCCGCGCGCTGGCCGCCATCGACCTCATTGGTCTGGACGGTTTCGAATCCGCCTATCCGCGCGAGCTGTCGGGCGGTATGCGCCAGCGCGTGGGCTTTGCGCGCGCCCTGGTCATCAACCCCGACGTGCTGCTGATGGACGAGCCCTTCTCCGCGCTCGACGTGCTCACCGCCGAGACCCTGCGCACCGACCTGCTCGATCTGTGGGCGGAGCGCAAGATTCCCACCCGCGGCATTCTGCTGGTGTCGCACAACATCGAAGAAGCCGTGCTCATGGCCGACCGCATCGTCATCCTCGGATCGAATCCCGGGCGGGTGATCAGCGAAATGCACATCGATCTGCCGCACCCGCGCGAGCGCGAATCGCAGCAGTTCCGCGATCTGGTCGAGGGCATTTACGGCGCCATGACCGCCCGCCCGACCGGGCGCGACGCGGTGCGCAAACAGGCGCCGGGCATCGGCCTGCGGCTGCCGTCGCTTTCTGTCAATGCCCTGGCCGGCCTGCTCGAAGAACTCGACGCGCTGGAAAAGAGTAATGCCAACACCCGCATCAGCCTGCCCGAGCTGGCCGAGGACATGCACTTTTCGGTGGATGACCTGTTTCCGCTGATCGAAGGCGTGGAATTGCTCGGCTTCGCCCAGGTGGAAGATGGCGACATCATGCTGCTGCCCGCCGGACGCACCTTTGTCGATGGCAGTTTGCAGGAGCGCAAGCAGGTTTTCGCCCGCCACTTGATCGAGCGCGTGCCGCTGGTGGCGCGCATCCGCACGGTGCTCGACGAGCGTTTCAACCACCGCGCGCCCGACTCTCGCTTTCTCACCGAACTCGAAGATCACCTCAGCGAAGACGAAGCCCGCCGCGTGCTCGACACCGCCATCGACTGGGGCCGCTACGCCGAGATTTACGCCTACGACGACAACGCCGAAGTCTTCAGCCTCGACAACCCCGAGGCCGATCTGGAATGAGGCGAGGCGAAAAAAACGGCGAACCGAAGTTCGCCGTCTGAGACGGAAATGCCGATACGCCGCTGCGTAAGCCGTGACGGCATACGGCAATAGTCAGGGCTTGCTGATAGCGTCCTTGGCCTTGTCGGCAGCATCAGACAAAGCGCTCGACACCGCAGCGGCGCCTTGCGCGGCGCTGGCCGCGTGATTGACCATGCCACCGGCGGCGCTGGCTGCGGCGATCAGGGCAAGTTTGAATTTCATAGAGACTCCCAGTCCAGTCTGTTTGCTCAATAGGCTGCTGAAATACTCTACGCACACTCGCAACGGTTCCCTCCAAATTTCAATTTTTCAGCATCCTTGCTTCAAATCCTGATTCGCGGGCATCAAACTGCCGACTGGAGGCGCGCATCGAAGCATTGGAATTGTGACCTGTGACCAAAACTCTTGAAACCCGCCTGCAACGGCTTGAGCCGCGCATCAAACCCGACGACTACCGCGACCTCATCGACCCGATTGTGGTCAGCGGCAAGTCACCCGGCGAAGACGACGACGCGTTCCTCCTGGAGGTCAACGGCGCGCTAGGCCGCTTCGTAGGTTTCGCCCGAACCAAAGCTGTACTTCTCGGCGGCAAGGTCGCGGGAATCTCCGGCTACTAGACCCGGAAATTTTCCGGGTCTGTCCTGACACGCCGGATGCCATGCCGCGCTGACAGCTTTTCTTCAATCGCGCGAGCAATGGAGCCTTCTGTCCGCCTTTGAAATAGGGGATTAGTTCTATGAGCTGGCGGAAGCGGTGAGATTCGAACTCACGAACGGTTGCCCGTTGCCGGTTTTCAAGACCGGTGCAATCGACCACTCTGCCACGCTTCCTGTTGATCAGCCCTACCGCTGGGCCAAGTCGCACATTCTATCTGGGCGCGACGCCGGTTGATCGGGGCAGGAACAGTTCGAGTGCGTTGTTGAGCATGTCGAATCCGAGCGGGGTCGTGCGCAGAACATCGGCGTCATCGACCAGCAAACCCTTGCTTTGCGCGGTTTGCAGGGGCTTTTCGATGGCAGAGGGTGGCAGGCCCGTGCGTTCGGCAAATAGATCGGCACGCACGCCTTCGCGCAGACGCAGGGCGTTGAGCATGAATTCAAACGGCAAGTCGCTGCGTGATACCTCGACCTCGGTTTCGACGGCAAGGCCTTGCGCGGCCTGCTCCATGTAACGCTGAGGATGGCGCCAGCGGGTCTGACGCACGATGCGATGCGCAAAAGTGAGCTTGGAATGAGCGCCAGCGCCGATACCGACGTAGTCGCCGAATTGCCAGTAATTGAGGTTGTGGCGACAGCGGTGCCCGGGCGCGGCGTAAGCGGAGACTTCGTAGCGCTGCAGCCCGGCGGCCTCCGCCAGATCGGCCACGGCATGCTGCATGTCGGCGGCCAGATCGTCGTCTGGCAGAAGGGGGGGCTGGCGGGCGAAAAGGGTGTTGGGTTCGAGCGTGAGCTGATAGAGCGAGAGGTGCGGCGGCTGGTGCGCCAGCGCTTCGTGGACGTCGGCCTTGCAGCCCGGCATGTCTTGCTGAGGCAAGGCGAACATTAGGTCGAGATTGAAGCTGGCGAAGTGGCGCGCGGCCTCGGCTACCGCGTCGTGCGCCTGGCGCGCGTCGTGCACGCGACCCAGCGCGCGCAGGCGGTCATCGTCGAAACTCTGCACGCCGATGGACAGGCGGTTGACGCCCGCCTGTGCGAACGCCGCAAACCGATCTCGCTCGAAGGTGCCCGGGTTGGCCTCCAGCGTGATTTCGGCATCGGCGACGAGGGGCAATCGGGCGCGCACGTCAGTGATCAACTGGTCGATGGCCTCGGGCGAGAACAGACTGGGCGTGCCGCCTCCGATGAAGACGGAGATGACTCGCCGCCCCCACACCAGGGGCAGCGTCGCATCGAGATCGGCGCGAAGCGCAGCCAAGTAGGCCTGCTCGGGAATCGCCCCACCGGCGCGCCACTCATGCGAATTGAAATCGCAATAGGGGCACTTTTTGAGACACCACGGCAGATGCACATAAAGACTGAGGGGCGGCAGCGCGCTGAACTGCAAGGTGCCGGGCCGCATGTAGTGCGGCAGCGATTGCGCTGCACGCTGCGGTGCCGCAACGATGGCCGGGCCGGATGCGGCGCTGCGGTCAACGATTGGAATGTGTTTTTGATTCACGCAAACCCAGACGTCATGCTCAAGGAAACGCAGGGCCGTCCCCTTCCCGACCTCCCCCACGACGTTGGGGAGGTGAGATCACTCCCTCTCCACTTGTGGGGAGGGCTGGGGTGGGGATTGCCCAGCCCTGGGGGCGCTCTGACGGCGCCGCCATCCAGCCCCAATGCGTGCGCAGCAGAGGCAGCAGGGTTTGCAGAGCTTGACCGCGGTGACTGATGCGATTTTTCTCCTGCGCGTCACATTGCGCCAGGGTGCGGCCATCCGCGAGCACGAACAAGGGGTCGTAGCCGAAACCGCCTTGCCCTTGCGCCGCGTGCCCGATCTGCCCGATCAGTTCGCCGCGAACGATGAGCGGCTCGGGATCGGCCGCATGGCGCAACGCCACCACGATGCTGACAAAGCGCGCCAGGCGCAGGGTCTGGCCCTCCATCTGCTGCAACAGCAAACGGTTGTTGGCGGCGTCCTGTTCGGCCCGAGGCCCCTCGACCTGCGGCGCGAAGCGGGCCGAGCGCACGCCCGGCAGTCCACCGAGCGCTTCCACACAAAGACCCGAATCGTCGGCCAGCGCAGGAAGGCCGGTGTGGAAGCTGGCGTGACGCGCCTTGGCCAGCGCATTTTCGACAAAGGTGGGATGCGGCTCTTCGGCCTCGGCCAGATGAAATTCGCCTTGGGTCTGCACCTGGCACCCCAGCGGCGCGAGCAAGGCCGAGAGCTCGGCGAGCTTGCCCGGATTGCCGGACGCCAGCACGATCCGCCAAGTTGCAGACGTCGGCGCCGCCACCGTCAGATCTCCAGCGCCTGTCTTTGCAGCGCGACGAGTTCGGCGATGCCGCGTTGCGCCAGGTCGATCATGCCGTCGAGCTGCTGCCGCGAAAACGGCGCGCCCTCGGCCGTGCCCTGCACTTCGATCAGCGCCCCGTCGGCCGTGCCCACCACGTTCATGTCGGTATCGCACTGGCTGTCTTCGGCGTAGTCGAGATCGAGGCGGTAATCGTCGCCCAGCAGGCCGACCGAGAC
Organism: Thiomonas sp. 13-64-67; assembly: GCF_002282795.1. Classification (NCBI taxonomy): domain Bacteria; kingdom Pseudomonadati; phylum Pseudomonadota; class Betaproteobacteria; order Burkholderiales; genus Thiomonas; species Thiomonas sp. 13-64-67. The sequence goes on along the minus strand of NZ_NCKP01000021.1, from coordinate 9,895 downwards.
GGCGGCAACCAACTGACGCATTGGGTTCTGCGGGATGCGGCCCTGCGCCATGAGCCACTGACAGGCATCCCACGCGGCCACGGCGGCGCCCGTGATGGCCGCGGTGCGCGTGCCGCCGTCGGCCTGCAACACATCACAGTCGAGCGTGATCTGCCGCTCACCCAGGGCTGAAAAATCGAACACGGCGCGCAGCGATCGGCCGATGAGGCGCTGGATCTCCTCGGTACGACCCTGCTGCTTGCCGCGCTTGGCTTCGCGCTCACCGCGCGTGTGCGTCGCCCTGGGCAGCATGCCATATTCCGCCGTGACCCAGCCCTGCCCGCTGCCCCGCTTGTGCGGCGGCACGCGCTCTTCAACCGAGGCGGTGCACAGCACACGGGTATGCCCAAAAGCCACCAGCACGGAACCTTCGGCATGACGGGTGAAATGACGTTCGATGGCAATCGCGCGCAGCGCCGAAAGCCCGCGACCTTCTCGCGCAGGAGGGGTGTTTTGCATGGAAGTAATCGGTAGGGGAAACGTTATTTACGCGCCGCACCCTGGCGGATGGCGGCGTTGATTTCAGCGATTGAACGTTCGATATCCGCGTCGTTCATTTCTTCGACCTGCAGATCAGCCAGCTCGCTCTGGATGGTGGACTTGAACCCACCTCTTTGCATGCTCTCGGTTTCAATACGCAGAGAGGTTTCCAGCTCTTCGGGATCGGCCTCCCATTCGACGCCTAGGGCGGTGACGTTGTCTGAGTCGGCGCCGCCTTGCCGCAGCGCCATTTCCACCACCTCGGGCACCGCATCGGAGAGCACCTGCTGGCCGAACTGCCGCACCAGAACCGATTCGGGAATCTGCCCCCAAAGCCCGTCGGAACACAGCAGCACGATGTCGCCCCGCCGCATGGCCTGCGGCAAACCCACCTCGATCATGGGCAGCTGCCCCGATCCCAGGCAGGTAAACAGCATGTTTCGCGTCGGGCCGTCTGGTTGCAGCAAAGAGAGGCCGCTAGGCTGATCTTTTTTGTGCTTCTGCTCCACATGCGAATGATCACGGGTGCGTGTGAGCATGGCGCCGTTACGCATGAAATACAGCCGCGAATCGCCCACATGCGCCCAGTGCGCAGCGCCGTTTTGCAGCACGCAGACCACCACCGTCGTGCGCGGCGAATCCGTCAGCCCGTGTTCCTGCGCATAACGCTGGACTTGCTCATGCGCCCGAAAAATCGAGCGTCGCAGAAATTCCTGCGGATCGCGCAGACGCGGCCGCGCTTCTTGCTGGAACAGATTGGCAATGGTCTGCAGCGCCAGTTGCGCCGCCACATCGCCACGCGGGTGCCCCCCCAAACCATCGGCCAGAGCGAACAAGGCGCTTTCGCGCGTGTAGCAATAGCCCATGCGATCCTGGTTGGTCGCACGACCGCCGCGGCGGCTCACCTGGTACACCGAAAACTTCAATTCTTCTCCCTCGCGGCTGCTTTGCCCTGCTCAGGCCCCGGAGTTTGCACCGCCTGGACGGGCGAGCCAAACCGGGTGACATCCCGCACTTTCTGTACTTGCGACTTGGTATCGTTGACCAATTCGTCGATGTGCAGCCGGAGCTTCTCGCCCATGGTCAGATTGGTGTAGCGCCGCGCGTTTTCCGCACCCAGTTCGCGCTGCAGATTGAACACGCTTTGCGGACGCGCCATGGCATCCAGCGCCATGCACCACTCCACGATCTCGATCAGATTGTCTGAATACACGCCCCGCAGCTTGGAGAGCTGGGCCTGCAGCCGGTCTTTCTCCAGCCGCTGCGGTGCTTCGTAAGGCGGGTAGCCCGTCATGCAGGCGTAGATGCAGGCGCCGACGGCATAAATATCGGTCCACGGGCCGAACGCCCCCTCGCGCTTGTACATCTCGGGGGCCGCAAAACCCGGCGTATACATCGGGCGAAAGCGCTTGTCCTGCTGGTTGAGCACTTCGCGCGCCGCGCCGAAATCGATCAGGATGGGCTTGTTGTCATCGGTGATGAACACGTTCGCCGGCTTGATGTCGAGGTGCAGCATCTTGTGCTGATGCACCACGCGCAAGCCTTGCAGGATGTCATCGAACAGCGAGCGGATGGTCGACTCGCGAAAAATCTTCTTGCGCTTGAGTTCTCTTGCGGTGATGACGAACTCCTGGAGCGACGCGCCCTCCAGATAATTCATCACCATATACACCGTGTCGTTTTCTCGAAAAAAGTTGAGCACGCTGACCACGCTGGGATGCGAGATCTGCGCCAGCGAGCGGCCTTCCTCAAAAAAACTCTTCAGGCCCAGACGGTAGAGCGCGAGCTTGTCGGGTGGCACCACCGGGCTCGACTCGCCCGGCCCCCGCTCCACCAGCGAGGCCGGCAGGTACTCCTTGATGGCCACTTTCTGCCCATCGGAGCTCAGTGCCAGATATACCACGCCGAAACCGCCGCTGGCGACCTTGCGCACAATGCGGTAGCCGCCCACTTGCGATTCAGGAGCGAGTGGGGCGGGTTTAGATTTGGACGAGGTGGCCATGAAAACGAAGGCTAGCAGCCTGCCGGCGAAAGGAGTGTGGAAAAATACGCGCAAGGGGGATGCGATTGAAGCCAATTTATAGCATGACCGGCTACGGCCAAAATAGTGCACAACTCTCGAGCGGAGCCAAGATCCATATCGAGTTGCGCTCGGTCAACAGCCGCTTTCTCGACATCGCCTTCCGGCTGCCCGAAGAACTGCGAGGTGCGGAAGCCGCCATGCGGCAATCCATCACCCAGACGCTGCGCCGCGGCAAGATCGACTGCCGCGCGGTTTTCGAAGCGCCGCAAAGCGCGCCCGCCATGCCCGACGCCAGCGCCGCCGCGCCGCTGCTGGCTTTCGATGCCGCCTTGCGCGCCCTGGCGCCGCACCTCGCCCCGCCAGCAGGCCCTGACCGCGCTGGTCGCGGCGCGCGCGCTCGAAGGCGACCGTCTGCGCACCCTGTTGCTCGATCGCATCGAACAGATCGGTCGACATGCCGCCCGGGCGCGCGAAATCGTGCCCCTCGCCGTGGAGCGCCAGCAAGCGCGGTTCACCGCCCGCTGGGAAGAAGCGCTGGCGGCTTTGACCGGCGCCGAGACCAGCGTCGAAACGCTCAACGACCGTCGCCTGCAGGAAGCTGCCAGTTTTGCCATTCGTATCGACGTGGCCGAAGAGCTCGACCGCCTTCAGGCCCACCTGCAAACCCTGCGCGATCTGCTCGCCCAGGGCGGCGAGTTGGGCAAGCGGCTGGACTTTCTCATCCAGGAGCTGCACCGGGAGGCCAACACACTGGGCTCCAAATCCGCCGCGCTCGAACTCAGCGAAATTGCGCTCGAACTCAAGGTCCTGATCGAGCAGATGCGCGAGCAGGTGCAGAACATCGAATAAATCAGGCTGCCACGTGTCCTCCCAGTTTCCCGGAAACCTGTTTGTCGTCGCCGCCCCCAGTGGGGCGGGCAAGTCCAGCCTCGTCAACGCCTTGCTCGCCGAGGACTCGGGCATCCAGCTCTCGGTGTCTTGCACCACGCGCGCGCCGCGGGGCGCCGAGGTCGATGGCGTGCATTACGTCTTCATCGACAACCCCGAATTTCAGCGCCGCATCGACGCAGGCGAATTTCTCGAATGGGCCGAGGTGCACGGCAACCGCTACGGCACCTCCAAGCGCTGGCTGGAAAGCCGCATGGCCGACGGCATGGACGTGCTGCTCGAAATCGACTGGCAGGGCGCGGCGCAGGTGCGCAAGCAATTCGACAATGCGGTGAGCATCTTCATCCTGCCGCCCTCGTTCGAGGAACTGCGGCAACGGCTCACCCGCCGCGCGGAAGACGCGCCCGAGGTCATCGAGCAGCGTCTGCGTGAAGCCCGCATCGAGTTGGCGCAGGCGAAGAACTTCGACTTTATAATTGTGAATCAAGACTTTACGCACGCCTTGCGCGATCTCAAGCAAGTCGTCGCCGCGCAGCGGCTACGCTATGCCGCGCAACGCCTTTCCCATCCCGAGGTTTTTCGCGCCCTCGGCATCCTTTGAACTGGAACTCTGACATCATGGCTCGCATTACTGTTGAAGACTGCCTGGAAAAAATCCCCAACCGCTTCCAGCTCGTGTTGGCCGCCACTTACCGCGCCCGCATGCTGGAGCAAGGTCATTCGCCCAAGCTGGAATCGAAAGACAAACCCGCCGTCACCGCCCTGCGCGAAATCGCCGCGGGCCTGACCGGTATTGAGATGCTCAAAAAAGTACCCACCTGATTTCAAAATGCCCAGCAGCCACACCGCCACGCCCGATCCGAAAACCTCGGTCACGGATCTGGCTGTGCCTGCTGCGGATCAGGTTGCCACAATCAAGCGACCGCGCACGCGGTCTAAAAATGCCACGGCCGAGCCCGAGCCTGCGGCGATCGCGACTGGCGATGAGTCGGCTGCAACCCGGCACGTCTGCGTGAGTCTGGCCAGTCTGCTCGACAAACTTCAGGCCTACCTCCCCGAAGCCGATCTGCAAAGAATCCGCGAGGCTTACCGCTTCGCCGATGCGGCGCATCTCGGGCAGTACCGCGCCAGCGGCGAGCCCTACATTTCTCATCCCGTGGCGGTTGCCGAGCTCTGCGCCGACTGGAAGCTCGACACCCAGGCCATCATGGCCGCGCTGCTTCACGACACCGCAGAAGACAAGGGCATCACCCAGGCCGAACTCATCGAGCATTTCGGCAGCACCGTGGCCGATCTGGTGGATGGGCTGACCAAGCTCGACAAACTGCAGTTCTCCAACCGCGAGGAAAACCAGTCGGAGAGCTTTCGCAAAATGCTGCTGGCGATGGCGCGCGATATTCGCGTCATCCTCGTCAAGCTCGCCGATCGTCTCCACAATATGCGCACTCTGGGGGCGATGGCCGCGAGCAAGCGCGTGCGCATTTCGCGCGAGACGATGGACATTTACGCGCCCATCGCGCACCGCCTCGGGCTCAATCTCGTTTACCGCGAACTTCAGGATCTCGGCTTTGCCAACAGCCACCCCAACCGCTACGCCGTGCTGTCGCGCGCCGTGCTGGCTGCGCGTGGCAATCGGCACGGTTTGGTGGAAAAGATTCTGGCGGCTGCGCAGGCGGCACTGAACGAGGCGCAAGTGCCCTCGCAGTTGTTCGGCCGCGAAAAAACGCTGTATTCCATCTACCGCAAGATGCGCAGCAAGCACCTGAGTTTTGCGCATATTCAAGACATTTTCGGCTTTCGCGTGCTGGTGCCCGATGTGCTCGACTGCTACCGGGCGCTGGGCGTGCTTCACAGTCTGTACAAGCCCATGCCGGGCAAGTTCGAGGACTACATCGCCATCCCCAAGGCCAATGGTTACCAGTCGCTGCACACCACGCTGATCGGGCCGAACGGCAATCCCGTCGAATTTCAGATCCGTACCGAGGCGATGCACCGCATTGCCGAAAGCGGGGTGGCCGCCCATTGGCTCTACAAAACACCGGAAGACAAGCCGACCCCGCAGCAGGCGCAAACCAATGCCTGGCTGCAATCGCTGCTGGACATCCAGACCGAGAACCGCGACTGGGCCGATTTTCTCGAAACCGTCAAGGTCGATCTGGCGCCCGACGCGGTCTATGTGTTCACGCCCAAATCGCGCATTCTGGCGCTGCCGCGCGGCGCCACGCCGGTCGATTTTGCCTATGCCATTCACACCAATCTGGGCGACCAGACGGTGGCGGCCAAGGTGAACAACGCGCTCGTGCCTTTGCGCACCGAGTTGCGCAGCGGCGATGTGGTGGAGATCATCACCGCGCCGGCCTCGCGCCCCAATCCGAGCTGGCTGAGCTTTGTGCGCACCGGGCGGGCGCGTTCCAAAATTCGGCACGCGCTGCGCACCACGCAGCAGGCCGAGTCGGTCGAATTGGGACGTCGTCTGTTGCAAAGCGCGCTTCGGCACGAGCATCTCGATCTGCTCACGCTCGACGACGCCGTGTGGGACAAACTGCTGCGCTGGACGGGCTTCAAGTCGCGCGACGATCTGTACGCCGACATCGGCCTGGGCAAGCGCGTGGCCGACATTCTGGCCAAGCGCGTGGTGGCGCTCGTCTCCCCGCAGGACGCGCTGTCCGCGCCCTTGCTCGACACCATCGAACGTCTGGAAAGCCGTGCCACCCACGACGCCCAGACCTCGCTGCAGCTTGATGGCAGCGAAGGCATTTCGGTGCGCTACGCCACCTGTTGCCGTCCCATTCCGGGCGACGCCATCATCGGCTATCTGGGCAAGGGCGAAGGCCTGATCGTGCATCAGCAAGACTGCGACATCGCACGGCGCCTGTTCCAAAAAGACCCGGACCGCTGGATCGATCTGAGCTGGGCGGAAGAATGCACCCGGCCTTTCGAAACCGGCCTGAGCGTGATTGTGCAAAACACCAAAGGCGTGCTCGCCCGCGTGGCGGCCGCCATCAGCGAGCACGACAGCGACATCGCCCACGTCACCATGGACGAAGACACGCAGCAGGCCACCACCGAGCTGCGCTTCGTTGTGCAGGTGCGCGACCGCAAGCATCTGGCCGATGTGCTGCGCGCCTTGCGTCGCCTGCAATTCGTGGTGCGCGCCAGCCGGGCGAAAAACCGCACCGCGGGTTTGGGCTCAGGCAACTCCTGAGCGGCGCAGACCTCAGCCGCGAGGCGGGTAGGTCACTTCGAGAATTTCCAGCGTCGCGATGCCGCCCGGCGTCGGCAGGCTCACGCTGTCGCCTTCGCGGGCCTTGAGCAGCGCGCGCGCTACCGGCGAAATCCAGCTGATCTTGCCCTGCAGCGGCTCGGTCTCGTCGATGCCGACGATGGTGATGGTGTGCTCCGTCCCCTTGTCGTCGGCGTAGCGCACGGTGGCGCCGAAAAACACCTGATCGTTGCCGTGCTGCAGACTGGCATCGACCACTTCGGCAATGTCCAGCCGCTTGGTGAGAAAGCGGATGCGCCGGTCGATCTCGCGCAGACGCTTTTTGCCGTAGATGTAATCGCCGTTTTCCGAGCGATCGCCGTTCTTCGCCGCCCACGACACGGTCTCGACGACCTTCGGGCGCTCATCCTCGACCAACGTCTTGAGTTCGGCGCGCAGCCGGGCATAGCCCTGCGGCGTGAGGTAATTCTTGCCGCCCGGCGGCAGCGGCGGGAGTTGGGCGCCGCCGTCCTCGTCGTCGTCGGCGTCTGGGGTTTGTTCGCGGACAAAGGCTTTGTTCATGTAGGCAGTTTATCGATGCGCGAGAGCAATCCGCTGGCCCGGTGCGTGACGCGCTGGATGCCCTCATGCAGCGTCTGCATGTCTGCGCAGGCCAGGGTGAAAAAGCGGCGCGCGCGCGTGATGCCGGTGTAGATCAGCTCGCGGCTGAGCCCGGCGTGGCGCTCGGGCAGCACCAGCACGGTGTGATCGAACTCCGACCCCTGCGACTGGTGCACCGTCATGGCGAACGCCGTCTGCACGTCGGCCAGACGGCTGATGCTGACCGAGCGCAGGCTCTGCCCCTGCAGAAACACCCCCCGCAAGCCCTGCGTGCCGGTCGGCAAGGCGATGCCGACATCGCCGTTGAGCACGCCCAGATCGTGATCGTTGCGCGTGACCATCACCGGGCGACCCGCGTACCACGCGCCGCGACCGTGCAGCAGGCCGAGCGCGTCCAGCCGCGCGGCAATGGCCTCGTTCACCGCCTGCACGCCCCAAGGCCCTTCGCGCACCGCGCACAGCACGCGGCACTGATCGAAAGCCTGCAGCACGCGCTGCGCCCAGGCGTCCCAATCTGCCTCAGCCGTCGGCCCCTGCCGCAGCAACTCGGCGTAGTGGGCATAGCCCTTGGCGCCATCGCGACCCTGCACCGCAAGATCGACCAGCGCCGGGGCTGCAACAGGAGCTGAAACCGGGGAGAAAACGGGCGCCAGCAACTGGGGCAAGGGCAACAGCCGCACCGCCGCATCGTCGGTCTGCTGCAGCAGCGCCTGCGCCCGCTCGGCGTCGCCCGCGTTCACCGCCTGGGCCAGTTGCCCGATGGCGCCGCCGAAGCGATGACTTTTGCGCAGCATCACCACCCGCTGCAACAGCGCGGGGCCGGCGGGGTCGATGAAGGGCTGAGGAATACGGTCGCCGCACAGAGCCTGCAGCGCCTGCGCCGTTTGCGGCGTGTAGCGGCCCTGCTCCGCCCCGGTGCACAGCTCGCCGAGCACCGCACCGGCTTCCACCGAAGCGAGCTGATCCTTGTCGCCCAGCAAAATGAGCCGTGCCGTGGGCGGCAAGGCGTCGAGCAGCGCGGCCATCATTTCCAGATGGATCATGGACGCCTCATCGACCAGCAGCACATCCACCTCCAAGGGCTGCGCGGCGTTGCGGGCGAAGCGGCGGGTATCGGGCCGCGCGCCGAGCAGGCTGTGCAGGGTGCGTGCCGGGCCGAGGCGCTGCGACAGTTCGGCCACGCCGGGGAGGGCGGCGAGCTTGACGAGCTCGCGGTCGATGGACTGCTTGAGCCGGGCTGCCGCCTTGCCCGTGGGGGCCGCAAGCGCCACGCGCAACGCGCCGGGTTGGGATCTCAAAGCCCACAGCAAAGCCAGCAGCCGCGCCGCGGTATGTGTTTTGCCGGTACCGGGGCCGCCGGTGAGCAGGGTGAAACGTCCGCGCAGCGCCACCGCGCACGCCAGTTTCTGCCAGTCCACTTCCGTATCGTCGGCAGGCGGGAAAAGCTGTGCAAGCAGGGCTGCAGCAGCGGGCGCATCGACCGCGGCTTCAGGCTGCAGGCGCTGGTGAATCCGCGCGGCCACGGTGTTCTCATCTCGCCAGTAGCGGCGCAGATACAGCCGCTCTGCCTCCGTCGCCCCCAGGGTCGTGCTACGCCCGCCCCGCCCCCCGAGGGGGTCAAGGGAACTTGGGGCGGCCCTGCGTTCCCTTGAGAATATCAGCGGCGCGCCGTTGTCCGGCTCGCCCTCGCAGTAAACGGCCGGGCACTCGCGCAGCAGGCGCTCGCCGTCGTCGGGCCAGTGCACATCGGGCGACAGGGCAGGCGCGCCCGCCGTGGCCGCGCGCTCTTTCAAGGCGATGAAGTGTTGCGGCAATTCGCCCAGCAGCACGCAGGTATGACCGCGTCCTTCCAGATCGGCGAGCAGCGCCACGGCTACCGCCAGTTCTGGCGGCATTTGCGGGCAGAGTTCAGCCAGGAAGCGGGCCAGCGCAGCGTCCAGCCGCCGCAGCACGCCTTGCTCTGCCCAGTCATGCAGCACGTCGAGAACGCGCTGGGTCGGCGCATTCGGGGTGTTGGTCAGGGCGGGCCTCATGCGAGCTCCTCGCGCTGCGCGAAGAGGGCGTCGAGCGCGTCGAGCAAGACCCCGTCGGGCGGAATGTGCACGCAGCCCGACTGCGGCCCGCGAACCCCGCGCAGAAACAGATCAATCGCGCCGCCAAGCTGCGCCTGCGGGTCGTAGGCGGTGCGCAGCCGGGCTCGCAGCAGGCGATGCAAGGCCAGCATGTAGAGCGCGCATTGCACGTCATAGCGGTGTTCGAGCACGGCGGCCTCCAGCGCCTGCTGCGTATAGTCGGCGTCGTCCGCGCCGAGGACATTGCTCTTGTAGTCGAGCACCCAGTAGCGGCCCGCGTGATGGAATACCAGATCGGCGAATCCCATCACCATGCCGTGCAGGGTGCGCTCGGTCAGCTCAGGGCGGGTGCGGCCCGGCAGGATGTGCTGCTGGCACAGGGCGTCGATCTCGGCCGCACGCGCCCGATCGACCGGCAGCCAGAATTCCATTTCCGCCAGTAGCGTGCCAATCTCGGGCAGCGCCGCGCCCAGCGGCGGCAAGGGCGTGGCCAGCACTTCGCTCAACCACTCCAGCAAATCGGCCGAACGCGGCGCATCCCAACCCTGCCGGGCGCAGCGTTGCAACAGG
>NZ_NCKP01000109.1:0-3176 GCF_002282795.1 Thiomonas sp. 13-64-67 | reverse complement strand
GCCCATGCAGCTCGCGCAGCGTCGCAGCAAGGCGCTGCTGGGCGAGCCCATCGCCTTTCCCGATACCCGCAGCATCACCGGCAAGCTGATTCTGGGCAGCGCGGTGTTCGGCGTCGGCTGGGGCATGACCGGGCTGTGCCCCGGCCCGTCGCTGGCCTCACTGGCTTCGCTGCACGCGCCGCAATGGCTGTTTTTCGCCAGCATGATGGCCGGCATGGCGGGCTTCGAGCTGTGGCAGCGCGCCGCGGCCAAGTCATCGCAAACCGCACCGCTCCAAACAAACCGCAAGGCCGCCCCGCTGACGGCCAAACCCTGAAGGAGGCTCTCATGTCCACAACTTCCCCGATGCGCTACCCGCTACGCCCTGCCGGAACCGAGCGGCCGCGCTCCAACACGCCCCGCCCGACGCTACCCGCCGCCCCTGACGACGCCGACCAGCGCCTGCGCGCGCAGGTACTGGAGCGTCTGAGCCAGACTTCTCTGCGCCACCTCGGCATTCAGATCGAGGTTCAGGAAGGCTTGGTGCGGCTGTGCGGCACCCTGCGCGACCCCAAGCTGCGCACCCATGCGGAATGGCTGGTGTTCACCACGGCAGGGGTGCAGGCGGTGTGCAGCGATTGGCAGATCGACCCCGGCAGGGCTCCGTCTTCGCCGCATTAGCGCCCGTTCACGCCCATCCCCGAATTCGGCGCCTGCGCGCCGTCCCCAGCGACTTGTCGCGCTCCTCGCACGCCCACCCGTCTGCGCGACGGGTCGGGAGTGTTTTCGCCGCAGCTTTTCGGCTGCGGCGATTTTCTCCCCCTTCCAGCCCCCAGAGCCATGAAAAAACTTGCGTTCGTATTTGCCAGCCTCGCCGCACCGGCCGCCCAGGCCACCGACGGTTACTTTCAGCCGGGTTACAGCATCAAATCCAACGGCATGGGGGGCGTGGGCATCGCCCTGCCGCAGGATGCGCTGGCCGCAGCTACCAACCCGGCCGGCATGGCGCTGATCGGCAACCGCGTGGACGGCGGACTGAGTCTGTTCAAGCCCGACCGCAGCGTGAGCACCACCGGCAGTCTGGGGGCGGCAATGGGCCCGGCCGCAGGCACGCCGATCACCGGCACCTATTCGGGCAATGACCAGTCTCTGTTTCTCATCCCCGAAATCGGGATGAACTGGATGCTCAACCCGCGCATGGCCGTCGGCATCAGCATGTACGGCAACGGCGGCATGAACAGTGGCTACTCTGAAATTTTTTCGCCCCTGCAAGCGGGCACCGGGGTCGATCTGCAGCAACTTTTCATCTCGCCGTCCTTCGCCATGAAGCTCGACGACGACAACGCCGTGGGTATCGCCCTCAACCTGGTGAAGCAAACTTTTCGCGCCAACGGCCTGAGCAATTTCAAGGCCTACTCGGTTGATCCGAACAAGCTCACCGACAACGGCCACGACAGCTCCACCGGCGTGGGTGTGCGGCTGGGCTGGACGGGTACGGTCTCCCCCGGCCTCACTCTGGGCGCCACCTGGCAACCCGAAACCCGCATGAGCAGTTTCAGCAAATACACCGGACTGTTCGCCGGAGGCGCGCATTTCGACATTCCTGAAACCTACGGCCTGGGCTTTGCCTGGACGCCCGCGCCGCGGTGGACCCTGGCCGGCGACGTGGTGCGCATCAACTACGCCAAGGTCAAGGCCATCGGCAATACCGCCGACTGCTTCTATCAGCAGCAATGCCTGCTCGGCCAGGACAACGGCCCGGCTTTCGGCTGGAAGAACATCACGGTGATCAAGCTCGGCGCGGCCTACCAGTACAGCCCCGACCTGACCCTGCGCGCCGGTTGGAACCACGCCGACAACCCGGTGCAGAGTTCGCAGGTGTTCCTCAACACCATCGCACCTGCGGTTACCCAAGACCACCTCACCCTCGGCGCCACCTATACGGTGAGCAAGGACATGGAAGTCTCGGTGGATTACGTCCATGCGCTCGACAACAGCGTGACCGGCCCGCTGCCGCCCGGCTTCGCCACGGCGGGCTCGACGGAAACCGTGCGCATGAACCAGAACACGCTAGGCGTGTCGGTCGGCTGGAAGTTTTGAGCGCCCCTACGGCCGGGCTGCGGCATTGACCCGAAGGAGCGCAGGGAATTGTCCCGCAAACAAATGCGAATCGTTATTATTTTTTACATTATTTTCGTCGTCTCGCGTTTCGCCCCCTTCCCCCCTTTTTTGGAGCCTCCATGTCGCATCCCGCCCTTTTCCTCTCCCGTGCCGCCGTGTCTGCCTTTGGCGCGCTGAGCTTGTCCACCGCCTTCGCCGGGCCGCAGTGCACCACCCAGCCGCAATCGGCGTGGATCGATGCGGGCAAGTTCCAGATGGAGTTGAAGGCGCAGGGCTACGAGATCAACAAATTCAAGATCACCTCGGGGCAGTGCTACGAGATCTATGGCAAGAACCAAGCCGGTAAAAAAGTGGAGATTTACTTCGACCCGGTGAGCGGCAAAATCGTCAAACAGGAAACGCGATGAGCGCCACAGCCGACGCTGAGCGGGTGCCGCTGGCCATCCGGTTATTCCACTGGGCGTTGGCGACGGCTTTCATCGGCGCGTGGGCGCTGGAAGCCGACTGGCGCGCAGCGCACGAATGGCTGGGCTACGCCGCCGCGGCGCTGGTCGTCTGGCGTCTGGCCTATGCCTGGCGCGCCCCGGCGGACTGGCGCTGGCGCGCACTGCTTCACCCCCCGCGCAAGGTGCTGCGTCATGCCGCGCAGTTGGCGCGCGGACGGGCGGAACTGGCCGCGGGCTACAACCCGATCGCCGCCTGGAACGTCCTCGCCATGTTCGCCATGCTGCTGGCGATCGCCGCCAGCGGCTGGGCGCTGACCACCGACCGCTACTGGGGCGACCAGACGCTGCAGGCGCTGCACGCCGTGCTGGTCAATCTCATGGGGTGGCTCGTCGGCTTTCACCTGCTCGGGGTGGCCGTGGGCAGTTTGCGCGCCCGGGGGTTTTTGCCGCGGTCGATGCTCGACGGGCGCAGGCTGCCGCATTGAGGGCTGCGCACCCGCCGCACGCCTTGGCGCTTGCGGCGCTTTTCAGGTGCCGCGCACGTAAGGGTTGCTGCGGCGTTCTTCGCCGAAGGTCGACTCTGGCCCATGCCCGGGAATGAACACCGTGTCATCGCCCATGGGCCAGAGC
>NZ_NCKP01000020.1:0-64250 GCF_002282795.1 Thiomonas sp. 13-64-67 | reverse complement strand
AATCGAAGAGCAACTCGCCAGACTGCAGCAAATGCCCCACCTCATCCGCTCATTCTTCAAGGCGCCTTCTGTCGCCTATATTCTCGACTGCTGAGTAAGGCGGAACCCCAGCAGCAGCATGAGGGCGAACAAAAAGGCGGGCAACCCCACCCAGACGGCGACGCCTTGGAACAACATTGCGCACACCGCCACGGTTCACACTCTCTCAGTCTGTCGATGCCGTCTTGGCGGTGTAGGTGACGAAGTGATAGGCCCAGCCTTCTGGCGCGAGGTGCGATTCGCGCGCGGTTTCGGTGAAGCGGCTGCGATCCCAATCGGGAAAGCGCGTGTCGCCGCCGAAGTCGTGGTCGATCTCGGTGAGTTCCAGCCGGTTGGCCAGGGGCAGTGCCTGGGCATAGAGCTGGGCGCCGCCGATGACGAAGGCCAGTGCATCGTTGCTCACATCGTCACTGACCCGCTGCAGTGCCGCCGGAAGTGACTCGGCATGTTCCGCCCCCGCCGCCTGCCATCCGGGCTGACGGCTGATGACGATATTGCGGCGTCCCGGAAGCGGTCGTCCCAATGAATCCCAAGTGCGGCGGCCCATCAGGATGGGGTGGCCCAGGGTGAGGCGCTTGAAGTGCTGCAGATCGGCCGGGAGATGCCAGGGCATGCCGCCGTCTTTGCCGATCATGCCGTTGCGCGCCACGGCGGCGATGAGGACGAGTTCGGTCATACCGCCACAGGCGCCTTGATCGCCGGATGGTGCTGATAGTGGCTCAGCACGAAATCGTCGAAGGTGTAGTCGAACAGGCTCTCGGGTTTGCGCGCGAACTCCAGTGTGGGGTAGGGGTAGGGCGCGCGGCTGAGTTGCTCCTGCACCTGGGCGAAGTGATTGCTGTAGAGGTGGCAGTCGCCCCCGGTCCAGACGAAATCGCCGGGCAGAAGATCGGTCTGTTGCGCGATCATCAAGGTGAGCAGCGCATAGCTGGCGATGTTGAAGGGCACGCCCAGAAAAATATCGGCGCTGCGCTGATAGAGCTGGCAGCTCAGGCGTCCCGGTTCTCCGGGTTGGCGCGGTGGGGCGATGTAGAACTGGAAAAACGCATGGCAGGGCGGCAGGGCCATTTCCGCGATCTGGGCGACGTTCCAGGCGCTGACAATGATGCGGCGCGAATCCGGCTGGGTGCGCAGTTGCCGCAGCACTTCGCTGATCTGGTCGATGACGCGATGCGGATCGTCGGCCGTCGGCGCGGGCCAAGAGCGCCATTGCACACCGTAGACCGGCCCGAGTTCGCCGTCCGCGCGCGCCCATTCGTCCCAGATCGTCACGCCATGTTCTTGGAGCCAGCGCACGTTCGACTCGCCGCGCAGAAACCACAACAGCTCGTAGGCGATGCTTTTGAAATGCACCCGCTTGGTGGTGATGAGCGGAAAACCGGCCGACAGATCGAAGCGCATCTGGTGACCGAACACGCTGCGCGTGCCCGTGCCGGTGCGGTCGGTCTTGTCCTGGCCGTGGGTGAAGACGTGACGCATCAGGTCTTCGTAAGGAGTGGAAAGGGAAGGCATGAATCAGGTCAAAGGATTTGGAAAAGGATTCGAATTGGGGAGGGATACTATCGGTTTGTCACTTTCGAGGAGATTTTGCATGCAGCCAGCCATCGATCTGCAACCGGACGTCAACGGCAACTTCGGGCCCTACGGCGGCCAATACCTGCCGCCGCATCTCAAGGCCGTCATGGACGACATCGGCCGCGCCTATCTGTCCATCCGCGACACCAAGGCTTACCGCAGCGAGCTGGATGATCTCTATACCCACTTTGTCGGCCGCCCCAGCCCCATCTATCTGGCCAAACGCCTGACCGCGCATTGCGGCGGCGCGCGCATCTGGTTCAAGCGCGAAGACCTCAACCATACCGGCGCGCACAAGATCAACCATTGTCTGGGCGAGGCGCTGCTGGCTAAGCACATGGGCAAGACCAAGGTGCTGGCGGAAACCGGCGCCGGGCAGCATGGCGTGGCGCTGGCCACGGCCTGCGCGCTGGTCGGGCTGCCGTGCGAAATCCACATGGGCGAGATCGACGTCGCCAAGGAACACCCCAATGTCACCAAGATGAAGATTCTCGGCGCCAAGGTGGTGAGCGTGGATCGCGGCACCAAGACGCTCAAAGATGCCGTGGACAGCGCCTTCGAGGAATATTTGCGCGACCCCGAGCATTTCTTCTACGCCATCGGCTCGGTGGTCGGCCCGCACCCCTTCCCGATGATGGTGGCCGAGTTCCAGTCGGTCGTTGGCCGCGAGGCGCGCGAGCAATTTCCGAAGCAGGCGGGCAAGCTGCCCGATGTGGTCGCTGCTTGCGTGGGCGGCGGGTCGAACGCGATGGGTATTTTTTCCGGCTTCATCAATGATCCGGGCGTGCGTCTGGTGGGCGTGGAGCCCTCGGGCGTCGGTCGCGAGACCGGCAAGCATGCGGCCACGCTCACCTACGGCAAGCCCGGCACGCTGCACGGCTTTCGTTCCTATCTGCTGCAGGAAGTGAAGGAAGGCGAGCCCGATCCGGTGTATTCCATCGCCTCCGGACTCGACTACCCCGGCGTGGGGCCGCAGCATGCCTATCTCAAGGATATGGGCCGCGCCGAGTATTACGCCGTCGACGACGCGGCCTGCCTGGAGGCGTTCATGACGCTGTCGCGCACTGAAGGACTCATTCCGGCGCTCGAATCGGCCCATGCCGTCGCCTGGGCGATGAAGCAGGCCGCAGCACTCGGCAAGGAGGCTGACATCCTGGTCAACCTCTCCGGCCGTGGCGACAAGGATGCGGATTTCGTCGCGGATAAGCTGGGGCTGTAAACCTCACTGCATGAACTGCAGCGACGCCAAGCTGGCGTAGAGGCCGCCGCGGGCCATGAGTTCGGCGTGGGTGCCGATGTCGATGATGCGGCCCTGATCCATCACCACGATGCGGTCGGCGCGCTGCACGGTGGCGAGGCGGTGGGCGATAACCAGGGTGGTGCGGTCGCGCATGGCGTGTTCGAGCGCGGTCTGCACGTCGCGCTCGCTGGCGGCGTCGAGCGCGCTGGTGGCTTCGTCGAGCAGCAGCAGCGGGGCGTTTTTCAGAATGGCGCGGGCGATGCTGATGCGCTGGCGCTGTCCGCCGCTCAAGCGCACGCCGCGTTCGCCCAGATAAGTGGCGTCGCCCTGCGGCAGTTCGCGCAGAAAGTCTTCGGCCTGCGCGGCCCGGGCCGCGGCCTGTACCTCGGCGTCGGTGGCTTCCGGGCGGCCATAGCGAATGTTGTCGGCCGCGCTGGCGGAAAAAATCACCGCGTCCTGCGGCACCAGACCGATGCGCTGGCGCAGCGCCTTGAAGTCGGCCTGCTGCACGTCCACGCCGTCGATACGGATGCTGCCTTGCTGCGCGTCGTAAAAGCGCAGCAGCAGTTGCAGCACGGTGGTCTTGCCGGCGCCGCTGGGGCCGACCAGGGCCACGGTTTCGCCGGGTTCGATGCGCAGCGAAAAGTCGTCTAGCGCCGGTTTGTCCGGCCGCGAAGGGTAGAAAAACCGCACATGGTCGAGCACCACCGCCGAGCCGCGCTGCACCGCGGGTAGCGCGACCGGATGCGCCGGATTGCGCACGGGCGATTGTTCGGCCAGCAGTTCCATCAGGCGCTCGGTGGCGCCGGCCGCGCGTAGCAAGTCGCCAAACACTTCGGCCAGTGCGGCGGCGGAACCGGCCACCAGGCCGATATAGAGCACCGTCTGCCCCAGAACACCGGCGCTCATGCGGCCTTCCATGACCGACACCGTGCCCAGATACAGGCCATATAGCAGGGCGCCGAACATGGCGACGATGATGAAGGCGGTGAGCAGCGAGCGCACCTTGTTGCGGCTGACCGCGGTGCGGAATGCGGTTTCGGCCGAGTTGGAAAATCGCCGGGCTTCGTCGTCTTCGCGGGCGTAGCTCTGCACCACCGGCATGGCGGCGAGCACTTCGGAGGCTAGCGCGCTGGCGTCGGCGATGCGGTCCTGGCTGGCGCGCGACAGGCGCCGCACACGGCGGCCGATGAACACGGCGGGGGCCACCACCACGGCAATCACCATCAGCACGCCCAGCATCAGACCGGGGTTGGTGATGATGAGCATGGTCATACCGCCGATCAGCACCACCACGTTACGCAGTCCCATGGAAAAACTGGTGCCGACAACGGTCTGCACCAGCGTGGTGTCGGTGGTGAGACGAGACAGCACTTCGCCGGTTTGCGTGTGCTCGAAAAACTGCGGGCTCTGCCGCAGCACGTGGGCATAGACGGCGCTGCGCACATCGGCGGTGATGCGCTCGCCCAGCCAACTCACCATATAAAAGCGCGCGGCGGAAAACACCCCCAGCGCCACGGCCAGCCCGAACAGTCCGGCGAAATGCCAGCCTAAAGCCGCCCGGCTGGCTTGTGCGTGCAGCATGCCGGCGTCGATCAGCCAGCGCAGCGCCATCGGGAAGGCCAGGGTGCTGCCCGCGGCGAGCAACAAGAAGAGAAGCGCCACCGCAATGCGTCCACGATACGGGCGCAGAAACGGCAGCAAGCCGCTCAAGCTACGCATCGAGCGGCTGCGGGGGCGTTTGTCGGTTTGGGGGAGGGAGCGGGATGAGGCGTATTCGGCTGACATGCGGGCATTACAGCATGTCAGCTTTCAACATGCAGGACGAATGTCAAACGGCGGATGGAATGTCGGGATCGCCTTGCGCCTGATTGGGCTCGGGCGCTTGAGCCTCGTGATCGAGCAGCACCTCCGGCTCTTGCGTCATGCCGGTGCGGCTGTAGCCGGTGAAATGCGCCCCGGCTTCGATGTCGAGTGATTGTGCCGTCACGTCGCCTTCGACCTGGCCCTGGCCGTGAATGCGCAGTTGTTCCGTCGCGTGCACTTTGGCCTTGATGCGCCCGTGGACGAGCACACTGCGAGCGCTGACCTGTTTGCCTTCGATCGCGCCAGTGGTGGAGACTTCGAGATCGCCATCGACCTGCACCGTGCCGAAGATCGTGCCGTCAACGCGCAGATTGCCCGCCGCGCGCAGATCGCCATGCACCTCGCTGCCCGCGCCGATGTACGTCAGCGCCGAGGGTGTGACGGCGGCCGTCGCGGCGGAAGCGGCGGATTCTTTCGACCAGACATCGGTGGTCTTCGGCGTTTTCGGCTTGAACATGAGGCAGTCCTATCGTTGGGCAAGCAGGTAGGTGGCGGGGTCGAGCGTCTTGTCCCCGTAGAGCAAGGTGTAGTGCAAATGCGGGCCGGTGGAGCGGCCGGTATTGCCCGACAGGGCGATGACCTGACCACGGGTGACCGTATCGCCGGCCTTGACCTGGATGGTGCTGAGGTGGCCGAACAGGCTGCGGTAGCCGAAGGGGTGGTCGATCACCACGCAGTTGCCATAGCCCGACTTCCATCCCGCACTCTCGACCACGCCGTTGGCGGTGGCGTGGACGGGCGTGCCCGGTTTCACGCCGAAGTCGATGCCGTTGTGAAACTCCACGCCGCCGCCCATGGGGTTGGGGCGCAGGCCGTAATCCGATGTGATGGGCGCATCGCCATTGACAGGGTCGCCCATGGGCCGCGCCGCCTCCAGCGAAGCGAGGTGATGGGCTTGCGGCAGCAACAGACTCAGGCGCGCACCGATCAGATCGACTTCATCGTGCAGCAGCGCTGGGGCATTGGCCGCGTTGAGCGGTTGCGCGATGCCGCCCTGGTTGACGTTTTTCTCCTCCACCGGAAACTGCTCGGCCCGCTTCTGCACAAATCCGCGCATGGTGGTGGCGAGGCTGTCCACGCGCTGTTTGAGCGCGAGAAGATGGCTGGCCATGGCGCCGTTTTCGGCCTGCAGCCGGGCGTTGGCGGTCTGGGCGGTGGCGGCTTGCGCGGCCAGTTGATCCGCGCGCTGCTGCAGATTGCCGCTGGCGACCTGGCGCCAGGCCATGAAAAACGTGACCATGAGCCACAGGGCCACGGCCGCCAGCACCCAGAAAGCCGCACGACGCAGGGCATCGAGGTCGATACGGAAACTGTGCGCGGCATGGCCCGGCCGGGTGATGAGAATTTCCAGATGCCGCGAGTGCGCCGCCGCACGCGGGTTGGCGGGCTTGCCGAACAGGGCGGAGATCAGGGCAGGGCGCTTGGGCAATCGCATGAGTGAAGAGTCTGCGGGCGGATCGTTGACAAATTCTACCCAGCGCAGGGGGCGAGCCCCCGCAAACGCGGGTGAATGGTTACAGCTTGAAACGACACAGTCGGGCGCGGCTGAAGGACGGCTGTGAGTCAGTTTTTGATGGGCCGCCAACGCAAAGTCCTGCTGGAGACGCGGTGCAATCGCTGCCGGTATAGTGCTCGAATGACTGCACATTTCCCCAGCTCTTCGGCCTCTTCCTCAGATGAGGAGAGCGCCATCCGCATCATCGGTGCGCGGCAGAACAATCTCAAGAACCTCGACTTGGACATTCCGCTGGGGCGCATTGTCGTCGTCACCGGAGTTTCGGGGTCGGGTAAGAGCTCGCTGGTGTTCGACACGGTGTACGCCGAAGGCCAGCGGCGCTATGTCGAGACGTTCTCGCCTTACGCGCGGCAGTTTCTCGACCGCATGGATCGCCCGCAGGTCGATCGCATCGAGGGCATTCCGCCGGCGATCGCCATCGATCAGACCAACCCGGTGCGCACCTCGCGTTCCACCGTGGGCACCATGACCGAGCTGGCCGATCATCTCAAGCTGCTGTTCGCCCGCGCGGCCAGACTGTACTGCCGCGGCTGCGGCGCGGAGGTGCGGCGGGATACGGCGCAGAGCATCGTCGAGGACGTGCAGCGCCGCGCGCGCGGGCTGCCGCAGGGGCTGCGCGCTGCCGTGGTGTTCGCGGTGGCGGTGCCGCAGGGCATGAGCGTGGAGCACATCACCCAGCAACTCGCCGCGCAGGGTTACACCCGCATTCTCGGCGAGCGCGACACGCCCAAAGGACGGGTGCTCGACGTGGTGCAGGACCGACTACGCCTGCCGACCGACGAGCCCGCGCGGCTCAGCGAGGCCGTCGAGGCGGCGCTGCGGCTCGGGCAGGGACGAATTGAAGTGCACGAACTGCCGCGCGATGCCGAAGCCGCCGAGAGCAATGGGATGGTGTGGCGTTATTCGTCGGATCTGCACTGCCCGGATTGC
Source organism: Thiomonas sp. 13-64-67 (assembly GCF_002282795.1). Taxonomy (NCBI): domain Bacteria; kingdom Pseudomonadati; phylum Pseudomonadota; class Betaproteobacteria; order Burkholderiales; genus Thiomonas; species Thiomonas sp. 13-64-67. Next base: position 57,084 of record NZ_NCKP01000020.1, on the reverse strand, counting down.
GACATCCATTACCGCGACCCCAGCCCCGGCCTGTTCAGCTTCAATTCGCCCGTCGGCGCCTGCGAAACCTGTCGCGGCTTCGGCCGGGTGATCGGCGTCGATCTCGATCTGGTGATTCCCGATGTGCGTAAAACCCTGCGGGCCGGGGCGGTGAAACCCTGGCAGACGCAGAGCTTTGCCGAATGCCAGACCGATCTGGAGCGCTACGCCGCGCAGGCCGAGATCAGGCTCGATGTGCCTTGGGCCGAGCTCAGCGAACGCGAGCGCATCTGGGTCATCGAGGGCGACCCCGATTGGCGCGGCAACTGGCAGAAGCAGTTCTACGGGGTACGGCGCTATTTCGACTGGCTGGAGAGCCGCGCTTACAAGATGCATGTGCGCGTGCTGTTGTCCAAGTACCGCAGCTACACCGCCTGCCCCACCTGCCAGGGCGCGCGGCTCAAGACCGAAGCGCTGCTGTGGCGCATCGGCTCGAAGCTCCAGGCCGACACCGCGCTGCAAGGCGGCTACCGGCGCTTCCGCCCGGTCGGGGCGCTGTGGAGCGACGCCGTGCTCGGTGGTCTGCCAGGCTTGAATCTGCACGACGTCAACTCGCTGCCGATCGAGCGCCTGCAGCGTCTGTTCGCCGACCTGGCGCTGCCGGACATGGCGCAAGCCGCCAGCAGCATGCTGCTCGACAACATCCGCTCGCGTCTGCGCTACCTGCGGGATGTCGGCCTGGGCTATCTCACCCTCGACCGCCAGTCGCGCACCTTGTCGGGCGGAGAGGTGCAGCGCATCAACCTCACCACCGCGCTGGGTACGGCGCTGACGCAAACCCTGTTCGTGCTCGACGAGCCGTCCATCGGTCTGCATCCGCGCGATCTCGACCGGCTGGGCGGTGTGCTGCATCGGCTCAAGGAGGCGGGCAATTCGCTGCTTCTCGTCGAGCATGACCCCCAGCTCATGCGTACCGCTGACTGGATGCTGGAAATCGGCCCCGGCCCGGGCGAGCGCGGCGGGCATCTGGTATTCCAGGGCCCACTCGATCAGGCGCAGCGCGCAGACACGCTGACCGGCCGTTACCTCAGCGGTGAACTGAAGGTGAGCGACGCTTTGCCGCGCCGACGCACCCCGCGCCGCGATGCGCAGGGCGGTCTGCTGGCGCCGCGCCTCATTCTGGAAGGCGCGCGCGAGCACAACCTCAAGTCGCTCACGGTCGAGATTCCGCTCGGCTTCATGACGGCGCTCACTGGCGTGTCGGGCTGCGGCAAATCCACCCTCATCGGCGACGTGCTGTATCCGGCGCTGGCCCGCGCGCTGGGCAAGACCGCGCCCGTGCCCGGTGCCTTCGACCGCCTGCTCGGCGCCGATCAGGTGGGCGACGTGGTGCTGGTCGATCAGTCGCCCATCGGCAAGACGGCCCGCTCCAATCCGGTGAGTTTCGTCGGCGCTTTCGACGGCATTCGCGCCCTGTTCGCCGCTTTGCCCGCCGCACGCGAGCGCAGCTACACCGCGGGCACTTTCAGCTTCAACAGCGGCGACGGCCGTTGCCCCACCTGCGGCGGTTCGGGCTTCGAGCATGTGGAAATGCAGTTCCTGTCGGACGTCTACCTGCGTTGCCCCGACTGCGACGGCAAGCGCTACCGCGCCGAAGTGCTCGAAGTGCAACTGCCGGCGCAGGCCGGGTTCGCCCCGCTGAACATGGCCGAGGTGCTCGACCTTACCGTGGCCGAGGCGCTGCAGCGCTTTCGCGGCCAGTCCGACATCACCCGGACGCTGCAGGCCCTGGTGGATGTGGGGCTGGACTATTTGCGCCTGGGTCAGCCCACGCCAACGCTATCAGGAGGCGAGGCCCAGCGGCTCAAGCTCGCGGGCTTTCTGGCCGAGGCCGCCAAGAGCCGGGCCGGGCTGGCGCGCAAGGGCACGCTGTTCCTGTTCGACGAGCCGACCACCGGCCTGCACTTCGACGACGTGGCCAAACTGCTGCGGGCCCTGCGCAAACTGCTCGACGCCGGGCACACCGTGCTGGTGATCGAGCACAACCTCGATGTCATCGCCTCGTCGGACTGGGTCATCGACCTCGGTCCCGAAGGCGGTGACGCCGGGGGGCGGCTGGTGTTCGCCGGACCGCCCGACGAGTTGGCCGCCTGCGCGACATCGTTCACCGGCCAGGCGCTGGCACGGGACGCGGCTCAGCGACGAGCCGGGCAAAACCCCTCCCCACCCCAACCCTCCCCACTCAGTGGGGAGGGGGTGTTCTCCTCCTCCACTCGTGGGGGAGGTCGGGAGGGGCATCCGAAGGACGCGCGAAGCGCCGTTCTCACCTCCTCCACTTGTGGGGGAGGCCGGGAGGGGGCAGCGAACGCCTCGTCTCTGTTGCAAGCCGCCGAACCGGCCGCGACGTATCGCACCGCGACACCCGAACCCGCCGACGAACCTATCGGGCCGCACCTCGCCAGCGCGTGGCGAGATGACGGTGATCACCGGCGTTTCCGGTTCCGGCAAATCGACCCTGGCCTTCGACGTACTGTTCACCGAAGGCCAGCGGCGCTATCTGGAGTCGATCAATGCCTACGCCCGGCAGTTCGTGCAGCCCGCGGCGCGGCCCGATGTGGAGGCCATCGTCGGCATTCCGCCCACGGTGGCCATCGAGCAACGCACCAGCCGCGGCGGGCGCAAGAGCACCGTGGGCACGCTCACCGAGGCGTACCACTTTCTGCGGTTGATCTACGCCAAGTGCGGCACGCAATATTGTCCGGACTGCAACATCCCCATCGAGCCGCAAAGCCCCGAGGCCATTGCCGCGCAATTGCTGCGCGACTGGCGCGGTCAGCACATCGGGCTGCTGGCGCCGCTGGTGGTGCAGCGCAAGGGTTACTACACCGATCTGGCGGTATGGGCGCGCAGCATGGGCTACACCCATCTGCGGGTGGACGGCGCATTCGTGCCGACCGATCCCTGGCCGCGGCTCGATCGCTTCAAGGAGCACAGCATCGAACTCCCCGTGGGCGATGTGGTGGTGCGGGCGGAGAACGAGGAGGCATTGCGCGATCTGCTGCGGCGTGCCTTGGCACTGGGCAAAGGCGTGGTGCTGGTCCTGGCGCCGCTCGATGGTTTGAAGGAGGCGATGGAAGCCGGGCAGCCCGAGCCACCGATGCGCAGCCTGCTGCTGTCCACCAAGCGCGCCTGTCCGGGCTGCGGGCGCAGCTTCCGCGAACTCGATCCGCGTCAGTTTTCCTACAACTCGCCCACCGGCTGGTGCCCCACTTGCTTCGGCACAGGGGAATTGATTGCTGGTTTCGATGCCGAGCAGACCGGCGAGGAGGCCGCCTGGGTCGAGGCGGACGGCGAGAAGGCTGCGTCGCGAGGCAAACCGGGCCGGGGCCGCAAGGCCGCGCCGGTGGCCGCACCAGGCGCTCCGTCCAGCTGCCCGAGCTGCCACGGCGCGCGGCTGAACCGCGACAGTCTGGCCGTTCGGCTGCGCGATCAGTCCATCGCCCAGCTGGCCGCACGCGACATCGATGCCGCCGCAGCCTGGTTCGGCGCACTGGCCCTTACACCGCGGGAAGCCGAGATCGTGCGCGACGCCCTGAGCGAAATCCGTTCGCGCCTGGCCTTCATGCAGCAGGTGGGCCTAGGCTATCTGGGGCTGGACCGCGGCGCGCCCACGCTCTCCGGCGGCGAGGCGCAGCGCATCCGGCTGGCGGCGCAACTCGGCAGCAATCTGCGCGGCGTGTGCTACGTGCTCGACGAGCCGACCATCGGCCTGCATCCGCGGGACAACCGCATCCTGCTCGACGCGCTGGACCGGCTCAAGGCCAAGGGCAACACCCTGGTGGTCGTGGAACACGATGAAGACACCATGCGCCGCGCCGACCATCTCATCGACATCGGCCCAGGGGCGGGGCGGCGCGGTGGGCAGGTCGTGGCTAGCGGCGCGCTGGCGGAAGTCATGGCCCATGCCGAAACGGCCACCGCGCGTAGCCTGCGCGATCCCATGCCCTGGCCGCTGCAGCCGCGCCCGCTCACCCGGGCCGAACAACCCGCGTTGCATCTGCACAGTGCGCATCTGCACAATCTGCAGGGCTTGAGCGCGCAGTTTCCGCGAGGGCGGCTCACCGTGGTCACTGGGGTGTCGGGTTCGGGCAAGTCCACGCTGGCCCGCGAGGTGCTGGTGCCTGCGCTGCGCCAGCGGCTCGCCGGGCATGCGGGCGAGATCGACGGCGCGGGCGATCTGACGGGCTGGGAGGGTCTGGAGCGCGTGCTCGAAGTCGATCAGTCCCCCATCGGCAAGACGCCGCGCTCTTGCGCCGCCACCTATCTGGGCCTGTGGGACGGCATTCGCCAGTTGTTTGCCGACACCGAGGAAGCGCGCATCCGCGGCTACACCGCCAGCCGCTTCTCCTTCAACGCTGGCCCTGGCCGCTGCCCGACCTGCGAGGGGCAGGGCGCGGTGAAGGTGGCGATGAACTTCTTGCCCGACGTCACCGTGCCCTGCACCGATTGCAACGGCCTGCGCTTCAACCCTGAAACGCTCGCGGTGCGCCTGCGCGGCCGCAACGCCGGCGAGGTGCTGCAGATGGAGGTGGACGAAGCCGTCGAGTTTTTCGCGGCGCACCGCAAAATCCATCACGCGCTGCAATTGCTGCAGGACGTGGGGCTGGGTTATCTGCAACTCGGCCAGCCCAGTCCCTTCCTGTCGGGCGGCGAGGCGCAGCGCATCAAGCTGGTTACCGAGCTGGCCACCGCCGGAACCCGGCCGACGGTGTACGTGCTCGACGAGCCGACCGTCGGTCTGCACAAGACCGATACCGAAAAACTCATTCGCGTGCTGCACCGCCTGACCGACAGCGGTCATACCGTGGTGGTCATCGAGCATGACCTCGACATGATGGCCAATGCCGACTGGCTGATCGATCTCGGCCCGGAAGGCGGCAAGGGCGGCGGGCGGCTGGTGATGCAGGGGCCGACGGCCGACTTCCTCGAAGCCGATGCGCCGGGGCATACCGCAAAGGCGCTGCGAGACGCCTGGACGCAGCATCAGGCGCAATATCGAGTGGCGCACGCCGATTTGGATTGAGCCACGCAAAACCCACTCTTATGTCATATACAAGACTGTTTCATTCCACCCTTGCAGAGGCATAGAATGCTCGGGTTACTACCGAAGGAGACCCCTCATGGATCAACACATCCGCGTGCCCGCAGGCGAAAAAATCACGGTCAACCCGGACTTTTCGCTCAACGTTCCCGACCATCCCATCATTCCTTACATCGAGGGCGACGGGACGGGCTTCGACATCACCCCAGTGATGATCAAGGTGGTGGACGCTGCGGTTGAGAAGGCCTACGGCGGCAAGCGCAAGATCGCCTGGATGGAAATTTTCGCCGGCGAAAAGGCCACGCGGGTGTACGGCCCCGACGTGTGGCTGCCCGAGATCACCCTTCAGATCCTGCGCGATTACGTGGTGTCGATCAAGGGCCCGCTGACCACCCCGGTCGGCGGCGGTATCCGCTCGCTCAACGTCGCGCTGCGACAGGAGCTTGACCTGTACGTCTGCCTGCGTCCGGTGCGCTATTTCCAGGGCGTGCCATCGCCGGTCAAGCACCCGGAGAAGACCGATATGGTCATCTTCCGCGAGAACTCCGAAGACATCTACGCCGGCATCGAGTGGGCCGCCGAGTCGGAGGGGGCGAAGAAACTCGTCAATTTCCTCATCAACGAGATGGGGGTGAAAAAAATCCGCTTCCCCGAAACCTCGGGCATCGGCATCAAGCCGGTGTCGCGCGAGGGCACCGAGCGCTTGGTGCGCAAGGCACTGCAGTACGCCATCGACAATGACCGCAAGTCGGTCACCCTGGTGCACAAGGGCAACATCATGAAGTTCACCGAAGGCGCCTTCCGCGACTGGGGCTACGGCCTGGCCGGCAAGGAATTCGGCGCCCAGTTGCTCGACGGCGGGCCGTGGATGCGCTTCAAAAATCCCAAGACCGGCCGCGACATCGTGGTGAAAGACATGATCGCCGACGCCTTCCTGCAGCAAATCCTGCTGCGGCCGGACGAGTACGACGTGATCGCCACGCTCAACCTCAACGGCGACTACGTTTCCGACGCGCTCGCGGCCCAAGTGGGCGGCATCGGCATTGCGCCGGGTGCCAATCTCTCCGACAGCGTGGCCATGTTCGAGGCCACTCACGGTACCGCGCCGAAATACGCAGGTAAAGACTATGTGAACCCCGGCTCAGAAATTCTGTCCGCCGAGATGATGCTGCGCCACATGGGCTGGGTCGAAGCCGCTGACCGCATCATCGCCAGCATGGAAAAATCCATCCTGTCCAAACAGGTGACCTACGACTTCGCCCGTCTGCTGCCAGACGCCACCCAGGTGAGCTGCTCCGGCTTCGGTCAGGTGATGATCGACCATATGTGACCCTCGTTGCTGACGCCTGAAAGCGCCCCCAGACCTGCCGCGTTCGCGTCAGGCCCCCGAAGGAGATGAGGCCCGCGGCTCCAAGCTGTCTGCGGCAGCTTGGACGGAGCCGAATCCGAGCAGCTTGCAAGCTGCGAGGTGGACAAGAAAACTTGGGGCGGCCCTGCGTTTTCTCATAAGACCGCTCCGGCGGTCTTTTTTTATGCGGGTTGCGAGTGAGGGATCATCCGCTCTTGTTTTCTGTCGGCCCCGCCGCAGATGGATGGCTCGGATGCGGTTTTTTGTTATTCGGCCGACCTTGCGGAATTACCCTTGGCGACAACAAACCACGGCAGACCTCCCTACAATTTTGAGCATGTCAGCTTCCCATTCCCCCCCTCCAGCAGACGGCGGCGCCGTCGTTGTCGAGCGTCAGACGCTGCGGCTCAAGCCGCCGGCGATGTATCAGGTCATCCTGCTCAACGACAACTTCACGCCGATGGAATTCGTGGTTGTCGTGATTCAGCACTATTTCAACAAAGACCGCGAAACGGCGACGCAAATCATGTTAAAAGTGCACCGTGACGGCCGTGGCGTTTGCGGGGTTTACACCCGCGACATCGCGGCCACCAAGGTGGAGCAGGTGATCGGCGCGGCCCGTCAGGCCGGTCACCCTTTGCAGTGTGTGATGGAAGCCATTTAGGAGGCTCGTGATGATTGCGCAAGAACTGGAAGTCAGCCTGCATATGGCTTTTGTCGAGGCGCGCCAACAGCGCCACGAATTCATTACCGTCGAGCATCTGCTGCTGGCCCTGCTCGACAACCCCTCGGCCGCCGAGGTGCTGCGCGCGTGCTCGGCCAATCTGGACGATCTGCGCAAAAGCCTGACCGCGTTCATCAAGGAAAACACGCCCATCGTTCCGGGCAGCGATGATGTGGACACCCAGCCTACGCTGGGCTTCCAACGCGTCATTCAGCGCGCCATCATGCATGTGCAGTCCACCTCCAACGGCAAAAAAGAGGTGACGGGCGCCAATGTGCTGGTGGCCATTTTCAGCGAGAAAGATTCGCACGCGGTGTACTACCTGCACCAGCAGGGTGTCACCCGGCTCGACGTGGTGAATTTCCTCTCGCACGGCATCCGCAAGTCCGAGCCGGTCGAACCGGCCAAGTCGGCCTCGGCGCCGAGCGAAGACGGCGGGGACGAGAAAGAGGGCAAGGAATCGCCGCTCGATCAGTTCACCCTCAACCTCAACGCGCTGGCGCAGCAGGGCAAGATCGATCCGCTCATCGGCCGCGAGCATGAAGTCGAGCGCGTCATTCAGATTCTTTGCCGCCGTCGCAAGAACAACCCGCTGCTGGTGGGCGAAGCCGGTGTGGGCAAAACCGCCATTGCCGAGGGCCTGGCCTGGCGCATCACCGAAGGGCAGGTGCCGGCCATTCTCCAAGACGCCGTGGTCTATTCGCTCGACATGGGCGCGCTGCTGGCGGGTACCAAATATCGCGGCGACTTTGAGCAGCGCCTCAAGGCCGTGCTCAAGCAGCTCAAAGACAAGCCGCACGCCGTGCTGTTCATCGACGAAATTCATACCCTCATCGGCGCTGGTTCGGCTTCGGGCGGCACGCTAGACGCCAGCAATCTGCTCAAGCCCGCGTTGTCGTCGGGGCAGTTGCGCTGCATCGGCGCCACCACCTTCACAGAGTATCGGGGCATTTTCGAGAAAGACGCCGCTCTGTCGCGCCGTTTCCAGAAGATCGACGTGGTCGAGCCCAGCGTGCAGCAGACCGTCGAAATTCTGCGCGGCCTCAAGTCGCGATTTGAAGAGCATCACGGCGTGAAGTATTCGCCCGGCGCTCTGTCGGCCGCGGCCGAGCTTTCGGCCAAGTACATCAACGACCGCCACCTGCCCGACAAAGCCATCGACGTCATCGACGAAGCCGGTGCGGCGCAGCGCATTCTGCCCAAGAGCAAGCAGAAAAAGACCATCGGCAAGATCGAGATCGAGGAGATCATCTCCAAGATCGCCCGCGTGCCGGTGCACAGCGTCACCACCGACGATCGCTCCAAGCTCAAGAGCCTAGACCGCGACCTGAAAAACGTCGTGTTCGGGCAAGAGGCCGCCATCGACGCGCTGGCCGCCGCCATCAAAATGGCGCGCTCCGGCCTGGGCAAGCCCGACAAACCCATTGGCGCCTTCCTGTTCAGCGGCCCCACGGGCGTTGGTAAAACCGAGGTGGCCAAGCAACTGGCGTTCACCTTGGGCGTCGATCTCATTCGCTTCGACATGTCGGAATACATGGAGCGCCACACGGTCTCTCGCCTCATCGGCGCGCCGCCCGGCTATGTGGGCTTCGACCAGGGCGGCCTGCTCACCGAGGCGGTGACCAAGAAGCCGCACGCCGTGCTGCTGCTCGACGAAATCGAGAAAGCCCACCCGGATGTGTTCAACGTGCTGCTGCAGGTCATGGACAACGGTACCCTCACCGACAACAACGGGCGCAAGGCTGACTTCCGCAACATCATTCTCATCATGACCACGAATGCGGGCGCGGAAGCCATGCAGAAATCCGTCATCGGTTTCACCAATAAGCGCGAGCAGGGCGACGAGATGGCCGACATCAAGCGCCTGTTCACCCCCGAGTTCCGCAACCGGCTCGACGCGACCATCAGCTTCAAGCCGCTGGACGAAACCATCATCCTGCGCGTGGTCGACAAATTCCTGCTCCAACTCGAAGCCCAGCTGGCCGAAAAGAAGGTGGACATCACCTTCTCCGACGCCCTGCGCAAGCATCTGGCCAAGGCCGGTTTCGACCCCCTCATGGGCGCCCGCCCGATGCAGCGTCTCATCCAAGACACCCTGCGCCGCGCGCTGGCCGACGAACTGCTATTTGGCCGCCTGGTCGATGGCGGGCGGGTATCGGTGGATATTGATGAAGCGGCAGCCGAGAAAGACAAAATCAAACTCGACATCACCCCGCCCGAACCGCGCCCGAAGAAAAAAGAAGCCGAGGACGCCGCAGCCTGACGTTCTCAAGCATCGGTTCAGTAATACGCCCCGTTATTCGGGGCGTATTACTTTTTGATGCGGGTGTTTCAAATGCGGCGCGAGCTGTGGGTTGGGCAGGGGATAGCCTCAGCCCAAGGAATGGTTCGGGAGTGCTGCGAACATAGACCTGATCCCAATTCTCCTCCCTCGCGCAGTTGATCGAGCAGGCGCACCGACTGCAAGACGGTGGTTGCCGGGTTTCGTGGTACGTTTATACCTGTTTGTTTGCACAGGCCAATCGCGCAGAACCCAAGCCACAAGCGGCTTAGCAGCGCAGGCGCTGCCCAGAATATCCCGCAACGGTCAGCTTATTTGGCAAGGATTGCGGGATATATTACGTTTGGCAACTTGATCGGAGGCAGCAATGAACTTGGATGAATTCGTCAAGGAAGTCCTGTCCCAAATTATCTCTGGTATCCGTAGTGCCCAGAAGGCCAAAGGCGGAGCCTTTGTCGTTCCAGCAGGCGATGGAGGTCACGACTACGCAAAACACCCAAGGGTGTCATCGAGTGCCCGAATCAAATCCACCATCGTCGATTTCGACATTGCTCTCTGACCTTGCCCCGCATCGGGCTGACATAGGCCAGCGTCGAGTGCAGTCGGGTGCGGTTGTACCAGAGGATCCAGGCGACGGTTTCGTCCATGGCCTGGCGCCGGGTCTTGAAGCGTTGCCCGTGTAGCCGCTCCACCTTCAACGAGCCGAACAGCGTTTCGCTGCAGGCGTTGTCCCAACAGTTGCCGCGACGGCTCATCGACGCGGTGATGCCGTACTCGGTCAGGACGTCGCGGAAGTCCTTGGCAGCGTACTGGCTGCCGCGGTCGCTGTGGAAGATCAGCCCGGCCTGCTTGCTCGGATGGCGTTTGAACCACGCCATGCGCAAGGCGTCGATGACGATGTCGCGCGTCATGTCCTGGCGCAGGCTCCAGCCAATGACTTGGCGACTGAACAGGTCGATGACCACGGCCAGGAACAGCCACCCTTCGTCGGTAGCGATGTACGTGATGTCGCCCGCCCAGACCTTGTCAGGCTGATCCACGTTGAACTCACGGTTGAGCAGGTTCGGCGCGATCGGCAGGTCATGGTTGCTGTCTGTCGTGACCTTGAAGCGCCTCTTGCCACGGGCCCGGATGCCGTGCCGTTGCATGAGCTTTTGCACCCGCTCCTTGCCCACCCGGATGCCCCTGGCCAGCAGTTCCTTCCAGGTGCGTGGCCAGCCGTAGCCGCCGCGCGTCTCGGCGTGGATGGCCTTGATGTGCACCAGCAGCGCATCGTTGCTCAGGTGGCGGCGCTGGGCGCCACTGGCGCGGCGAACGAAGTGCGCGTAGTAGCCGGCCACGCTGACTTCGAGCACCCGGCACTGCACCGAGATCGGCCACACACGGCGGTGGCGTTGGATGAAGGCGTACTTCACTTGGCTGCCTTGGCGAAGTACGCCGTCGCTTTTCCCAGGATGTCGCGCTCCATCTTCACGCGCGCCAGTTCGGCGCGCAGCCGGCTGATCTCCATCTGCTCGGCGCTCACAACCTTGCTGTCGGCACCGGTCAGCTTGCCCAGTCGAGCCGCCTTGACCCAGTTGAACAGCGTCTGATCCACCACGCCCAGCGTGCGTGCCGCCGCCGCGATGCTCTGGCCGCCCTCGACCAGGCGCACCGCCTCTTGCTTGAACTCCAGCGTGTACCGCGCCCGCCTTATCGTCGTCGTCATTTCTATTCTCCTTGCTTGGATTAAATCACTCAGCAAGGGATACGTTTTTCGCGGGCAAGGTCACTCACGGTCGAAGACTCAAGCAAAGGCTCTGGCGGCGGAGGGCTTAAGGTTTTTGGTATTGGCGCAAATGTTCAGGGCGAGCTGGCATCCAAAGACACAACAGTTAGTCGCATCCAATTCGCGGTTCCAATCCTTTTGCCTACAAGCGAGCGCGACTGGGACGTAGAATTCAAGGACAAGGGTGAGTAAGTTGCCCAGGAATGACGGAGGTCAGGTCTAGTTTTGATATATTTGCGACAAGCTAGACCTGACCCCCGTTTTTTCGTTTTTGTACAAGTGGTTTAATGACACCCAGGCGAACGGACGTCGGCCATGAGGGGCAGAGGTGGTATCTAAAGATCGTGCTTCCGACTAAAAAATGAAGTAAAGGGTCCAACATCATGATCCACACAGCCGAGGTTGTCTTTGGGATTTTTTTACTGGTATTTTTCATTAAAGCAGGGGTAGAAATTATTCGATCTCTTCGGGAGAGGGTCGATGCGGTTGCCTGGAAAGTTGATTCAATTGAATCAACTATGAAGCAACTCGATCAAAAAATTGAGGAAGTAATTGATTGCAGGTTCAATTACTCATTGACTAATGTATACAATGAAAAGCAATTGCTTGGCCATGAGTGGCAGTATAAGATTGAGGATGGGCATTGGGTGACGGCCATTTACAGCGAGAAAACAAAAAAATTTATCGTTAAACATTTTCGAACCGACGAAAATGTCCAAAAAATAAATCTAGGCGAAAGAATTGCAAGCGACATGAAGCATAACGCCGAAAACATCTATGGCGGGGTGCCTGACAACGCAAAGGATATGCGATTTTGCAACGGCATATATGTGCCTGAAGACCTGAATCCGTGACTTCAGGAAAGATCGGGTTCAAGGAAAGTGCAGGAAAGTGACGGGGTCAGGTCTGGCTTCATAGCATAAAACGAATCTATCCTAGATTTGCCCTTGCAAGGTTTCTTTGCCTGGACCATCACCTGCGAAGAAGTCGTTTGAGAAGTATGTTTGTATAATCCTGACGGTGGCCTGCTGCGAGGTAGAGATAGGTTTTTCCGTCAAGTCGTTGATAGACCAGTTGGTGGTGGGATGTATAGGCGTTTTTATAAATGGTGATACCTACAGCAGCCAGTTCTGGAATCGGTGAGCCGTCTACAAAGCCTGTTTCTATCAGGCGTAATTTTTCAAAAATTTCATCTTCTGCAATTATCCAGGCCGATTCGCCCCATTTGTCGAGCATGTAGTCTTGCAGCGAAAGCAGATCTTCCTGCGCGTCTGGAAGGATGATGATGGCCATTATTTTCGGCTCTGGCGGGCGGCCTTTAATTGGGCGCGTGATTCCTCGATTGAAAATCCTTTGCCTTGTTGTCGGTCTTTTTCGCCGAGTGCGATGATTTTGAGGGCGGAAATTAGCGCCTCTTTTTCCTGAAACTGTTTGACATGTTCAATCACCATGCTGGCCTCGCCATTTTGGGTGATGACATATGGGGTGCCATTCAGTTCCAGATCTTCGGATATCTGGGCGGCGTGGCTTTTGAGGTAGGAGATGGATTTGATGTTGCTGACGGATTGCATGGGGCCTCCGGGGTGAATTCAGTCTGAATTTAGGTCTGAATTCAGTCTCAGTCAATGACCGCAGTGGCCTACGTCTGCGCCAGACCTTGCGCGGCCCCTTGTAGCGCCCTGATGAAATTTTCCCGCAGAGGGTTGGGAGTCTGGGCGGGTTGAAGAATGCCGAGTTCGATGGTGGCGGGTTGGCCGAGCAGGGGGCGATATTGCACGCCGGGGCGTTTTAGCTGGCGTAGCGAAGCCGGCACGAGAGCCACGCCCATGCCGCAGGAGACCAGGCCGATGACGGTTTGCATCTGCCGCGCGTGTTGGGTGATGCGGGGGGCGAACCCCGCGGCCTGACACAGGCTGAGGGTGAGGTCGTACAGGCCGGGGCCGATATTGCGAGGCGGCACGATGAAGGGCTCTTTGGCTAGCGCGCGGAGATCGACGGCGCCGCTGCCTTCTTGCAGCACGGGGTGGGCGGTCGGAGCGGCTAGCATCAGCGGCTCTTGCAGCAAGGGGGTGAAGGTCAGTCCGGGCTCGTTCACGGGGGCGAGGCCGATGCTCAGATCGAGTTCGGCGGCGCGAAGCTCGCGGATCTGGGCGTCGGTGGTGAGTTCGTGCAGCTGCACGTCCACCTGCGGATACCGCGCACGAAAGCTCTTGAGGGTGGGAGGCAGGATGCCGAAGTCGGCGATGGAGACGAAGCCGATCGAGAGCGTACCCGCGTCGCCGCGCTCGGCCTGGCGCAACCGCTCGACCGCGTGTTCAAGTTGGGCGAGGACGGAGCGGATGTCTTCAAAGAAGGCGGCACCCGCAGCGGTGAGCGTCACACCGCGGTTGCTGCGCTCAAGCAATCGGGCGCCGATTTCGTCTTCAAGCGCCTTGATCTGGGTGGACAGCGGCGGCTGCGAGATGTGCAGCCGCTCGGCCGCGCGCGAGAAGCTGCCTTGTTCTGCAATGGTGACAAAGTACCGGAGCTGCCGCAGTTCCATAATTCGTTCGGCATATAGCGCTGCCATAAAAAATGTATTGTTCAATATAGCCGAGGGGCGGGACAATCTTCCTCTTTGTCCATCATTTCCCCGCAGGAGAATCGTCCCATGCCCGCCTACCGTTCCCGTACCAGCACTTCCGGCCGCAATATGGCGGGCGCCCGCGCACTGTGGCGCGCCACCGGCATGCAGGACGGCGATTTCGGCAAACCCATCATCGCGGTGGCCAATTCGTTCACCCAGTTCGTGCCCGGCCATGTGCATCTGAAAGATCTCGGCCAGTTGGTGATCGAGGAAATCGAGCGCGCCGGCGGCGTGGGCAAGGAGTTCAACACCATCGCGGTGGATGACGGCATCGCCATGGGGCACGACGGCATGCTCTACAGCCTGCCGTCGCGCGACATCATTGCCGACAGCGTGGAATACATGTGCAACGCGCACACGGCCGATGCGCTGGTGTGCATTTCCAACTGCGACAAGATCACCCCGGGCATGCTGATGGCCGCGCTGCGGCTGAACATTCCGGTGGTTTTCGTGTCGGGCGGGCCGATGGAGGCCGGCAAGACGCGGCTGGCCGGCAAGGTGATTTCGCTCGACCTGATCGACGCCATGGTGGCCGCGGCGGACGACAAGGTGTCTGACGACGACGTGCAGGCCATCGAACGCTCGGCCTGCCCGACCTGCGGCTCGTGCTCGGGCATGTTCACCGCCAACTCGATGAACTGTCTGACCGAGGCGCTGGGTCTTTCGCTGCCGGGCAACGGCTCGCTGGTGGCCACGCATACCGACCGAGAGCAACTGTTCCGCCGCGCCGGGCGCACCATCGTCGATCTGGCCCGCCGTTACTACGAGGGCAACGACGACAGCGTGCTGCCGCGCCGCATCGCCTGCAAAGCGGCGTTCGAGAACGCGATGTCGCTGGACATTGCCATGGGCGGTTCGACCAACACGGTGCTGCACCTGCTGGCGGCCGCGCAGGAAGGTGGCGTCGATTTCGGTATGGGCGACATCGACCGTTTGTCGCGCAAGGTGCCCACGCTGTGCAAGGTGGCGCCTTCGAGCCACTACCACCTCGAAGATGTGCACCGCGCCGGGGGCGTGATGGCCATTCTGGGTGAGCTCGACCGGGCCAAGCTGCTCGACACCCGCGTGCCGACGGTGCACGCGCCCTCGCTGGCCGCTGCGCTCGACACCTGGGACGTGGCGCGCCAGCCCAGCGACGACGTGCAGACCTTCTACCGCGCAGGCCCGGCCGGGGTGCGCAGCACGAAAGAGTTTTCGCAGAGCTGCCGTTACGACACGCTGGACACCGACCGCACCAATGGCTGCATCCGCGATGTCGCGCACGCCTACAGCACCGACGGCGGGCTGGCCGTGCTGTTCGGCAATCTGGCCGAACGCGGCTGCATCGTCAAGACCGCCGGGGTGGACAAGAGCATCCTCACCTTCTCCGGCCCCGCCGTGGTGCTGGAAAGCCAGGACGCGGCGGTCGAGGCGATTCTGGGCGGGCAGGTGAAGCCGGGCGATGTGGTCGTTATCCGCTATGAAGGCCCGCGCGGCGGCCCCGGCATGCAGGAAATGCTCTACCCGACCAGTTATCTCAAATCGAAGGGCCTGGGCAAGGTCTGCGCCCTCATCACCGACGGCCGCTTCTCGGGCGGAACGGCGGGGCTGTCCATCGGCCATGTATCGCCCGAAGCGGCCGAGGGCGGCGCCATCGGCCTGGTGCGCACGGGCGACCGCATCGTCATCGACATTCCGAACCGCCTGGTGCGGGTGGATGTGAGCGACGACGAACTGGCCCACCGCCGCGCCGAGCAGGATGCCAGGGGCTGGAAGCCCGCGGCGCCGCGCGCCCGCAAGGTGAGCCAGGCGCTCAAGGCCTACGCCAAGCTGGTGACCAGCGCCGACAAGGGCGCGGTGCGCGACGCTAACTTGCTGGACGATTGACGCGGGGCGGGCTGGCGCCTGCTCAGCTTGTCCGTCAGCCTGCTTGTTTGCCGACCTGTCCGGCAACCTGAAGCAACTGCGCCGCCACCGAGGCGGCGATCACCTCTGGCGCCTTGCCCGGAATGCCGGGGATGCCCACTGGGCAGACCAGCCGCTCCAGCGCCGACTCGGAAACACCGCGTTCGCGCCAGCGCCGCAGAAAGCGGGCGCGTTTGGTGGCGGAACCGATAAGGCCGAACCAGCCGATATCGGCGCGTCGCAAAATGGTTTCGCCCAGGTGAAAGTCCAGGTCGTGGCTGTGGGTCATCACCAGATAGAACGCGCCGGGCGGCGCGGTGGCGATTTCGGCTTCCGGGGCGTCCACCACCAGGGCGTGTAGCGTGGAGGGCCACTCGCCGCCGACTTCGGGCGCGAAGGCGTCTAGCGGAAACTCCTGCTCCCGCTCGTCGATCCAGTCGATGTGACAAGGCAGCGGCCGCAAGGCGCGCACCAGCGCCTGGCCGACATGGCCCGCGCCGAAAAGCTGCAGATGGAACAGCGGGTCGGGAACGGGAAGCGCGCCGCTGGTCGCGAGCTCGTAGCGAAGCCCCACATGGCCGCCGCAGCACTGCCCGAGTGCGGGGCCGAGGGCGTGGCTTTCGAGGTGCGGTTCGGCCATCTTCCCGGCGGCCCAGCGCGCCCGCAGTTGCCGCGCGGTGGCGATGGCCTTGTATTCCAGATGTCCGCCGCCGATGCTGCCGCGGGTTTGTGTGGCGCCCACCAGCATGCAGGCGCCTTGTTCGCGCGGCGCGGAGCCGCGCACCCGGCTGAGGGTGACGCGGACCCAGGGCGTCTGCGCGGGTTCGCCGTCAAGCAGGTTGAGCGGTGCGGGTTCGCCTTTCATGGCGCTGTCGAACCTCGCTGGATGCGCACCGCTTCGATGGCGTCGAGGATGGCTTCAGGCGTGGCTGGCGCGCGCAGCGGCGGGTCGATGCGATGGTCGCCGACGGCAGAAATGGCATCGCGTATCGCCAGCAACACCGAGAAGGGCAAGAGCAAAGGCGGCTCGCCCACGGCCTTGGAGCGATGGATAGTCGGCTGGGCGTTGGGGTTGTCGAACAGCGCGGTGCGAAACGAGGGCGGGCAGTCGTTGGCGGTGGGAATTTTGTAGGTGCTGGGGGCGTGGGTGAGCAGCCGCCCGGTTTTCGGATGCCACACCAGTTCTTCCATCGTGAGCCAGCCCATGCCCTGAATGAACGCGCCTTCGACCTGCCCGATATCGATGGCCGGGTTGAGCGACTTGCCGGCGTCGTGCAGCAGGTCGGCGCGCAACAAGCGCCATTCGCCGGTGAGGGTATCGACCAGCACTTCGCTGACCGCGGCGCCGTAGGCGAAGTAGTAGAACGGGTGGCCGGTAAGCGTCTTGGCATCCCAATGCAGGTCGGGCGTGGTGTAGAAGCCGTCGCTCCACAACTGCACCCGGGCGAGATAGGCCTGCTGCACCAGGGCGGCAAAGGGCAGGGTGGTGTTGCCCGCGTGCACCATGCCGCCGCTGAAGCGCACCGAGTCGGTGCGGCCGCCGTGCCGTTCGGCGGCGAACGCCGCCAGGCGCTGGCGCAGGGTGCGGGCGGCGTCGAGTGCGGCCATGCCATTGAGGTCGGCCCCGGTAGAGGCGGCGGTGGCCGAGGTGTTGGCCACCTTGGCCATCGGTGTAGATGTGGACGAGTGCGCCCGCCTGGTTCAGGTGCACGACATTGAACGAGATGCCGAACTTGACCGGGGTGAGCGCCAGCCCCTTCTTGAGCACCGGGCTGTGGGCGTTGAAGCGAGTAATGGCGGTGCGGCGCGCAGCGTAGTCGGCGCTCTGCACAAGCTGGTCCACCAGCGGGGAGATGACGTTGTCAATCACGCCCTGGCCGTAAGGCGTGTGGTTGTTCCGGCCGATGCCGTAGAAGTTGGCGCGGCGGACCTGCAGCGCGTCATGCCCCAATTTGCGCGCGATGGAGTCGAGCACGAATTCGGTGACGAGGGCGCCTTGCGGCCCGCCGAAGCCGCGGAAGGCCGTGTTGCTCTGGGTGTTGGTCTTGGCGACGAAACCGTGGATGGCGACATTGGGCAGCCAGTAGGCGTTGTCCACATGACAGATGGCCCGGGTGAGCACCGCGCCGGAGAGATCGGCGGAATGCCCGGCATTGGCGATCAAGGTCACCTCGTAGGCGAGGATGCGACCGTCGTCATCGAAGCCCACGGCGTAGTCGTACTCGAAACCGTGGCGCCGGCCGGTGATGAGGAAGTCGTCGTCGCGGTCGAGCCGCAGCTTCACCGGCTTTTGCAGCAAGTGGGCAGCCAGCGCCGCGCAGCAGGCGAATTGCGCCGACTGCGATTCCTTGCCGCCGAAGCCGCCGCCCATGCGTCGGCATTCCACCTGCACCTGATGCTGCATCCACCCCAGCATGTGGGCGACGACATGCTGCATCTCGCTGGGGTGCTGGGTGGAGCACAGCACGCGCAGCCCCGAGTTTTCGGTAGGCATGGCATAGGCCACCTGGCCTTCGAGGTAGAACTGCTCCTGCCCGCCCACGCTCAAGCTGCCTTGCAGGCGATGCGGGGCGCAGGCCATCGCACGTTCGAGTTCGCCGGGCGCCGTCTCGCGCGTCAGGTGCATGGGGGGCAGCACATACTGGCCCTGGGCATGGGCTTCGCGGGCGGTGAGCACCGCCGGCAGGGCCTCGGCCTGGATCACCTCGCGTGCCAGGGCCGCCGCGCGGCGTGCCAGGGTTTGCGTGGTGGCCACAACCAAGAAGACCGGCTGACCGACGAAGCGCAGCGTGCCGTCGGCCAGAATGGGATCGTCGTGCACCACGGGGCCGCAGTCATTCGTCGCCGGAATGTCGGCTGCGGTGAACACGGCCACCACGCCGGGCTGGGCGCGCAGGCGGGCGAGGTCGATGCCGAGCAGCTTGCCGTGGGCGAACGGCGACAAGCCGAGTGCCGCATGCAGCGTTCCCTGCAGTTCTGGCATGTCGTCGGTGTAGGTGGCCTGACCGCTGACGTGCAGGTGCGCTGATTCGTGCGGCGGAGTGGATGGCCCCCACGCTCCCGCTTCGCGGTCGCTGCCCCCCAAGGGGGCGCACCCCGCCTTGGGGCGGCCCGGCGGCGGGGTGGCGCCGACGCGGGCGCCCTCGTGCAGGGCGGGCCATTCGGCCTCGGGCCACGGCGGGTTGTCCTGGCGGGAAAAGTTCGGAATGGCGGGAGATCGGGCTAAGAGGTCGTGGGGTTTGTTCATGGTGCGCTCCTCAAACCGTGTGCAGCGCGGGCATCAGGCCAGACCAGACGCTGGTCTGGCTGGCAGGCAGGGGCGCTTCGAGCCGGGTTTCCAGCCAGAATCGCCAGAGCAGATTGCGCGCCACGCGCTGCCGATGGACGCTGCTGGCGCGCAGATCGGTGAGAGGTTGGAAGTCGGCGTCGAGCGCCTGCATGGCCGCGCGCACGCTGGCTTCACTCCACGGTTCGCCCAGCAGCGCGGCTTCGGCCTGCGCCGCGCGCTTGACCACCGCGGCCATGCCGCCGAAGGCCAGACGCGCATGGCTGACGCGGCCTTGCGCATCCAGCCGCAGGGCCAGGCCGCAGCTCACCGCCGAGATGTCACAGTCGTAGCGTTTGGAGAGTTTGTAGGCGCGCAGCCGCAGCGCCTGCCGCGGGGTTTCGCTCGGGGTGGGCAGAGGCAACTCGATGGCCCGCAGGAACTCACCGGGCTGCAGGGCGTTTTTCATATAGTCGAGATAGAAATCTGCAAGCGGCAGCCGTCGCAGGGTCGGCCCGCGCTGCAGCAGCAGTACGGCGTCGAGCGCGAGCAGCACGGGCTCGCTGTCGCCGATGGGCGAGCCGTTGGCCACATTTCCGCCGAGAGTGCCGGCGTGACGAACGGGCGGCCCGGCGAAGCGCAGCGCCATCTCGCGCAGCTCGGGCCAGTGCTGCACCAGCGCGGCCCAGGCATCTTCCAGCGGCACGGCCGCGCCGATGCGAAGCAGGGGGCCGTCGTGTTCCACCTCATGCAACTCGCGCACATCGCCCAGATAGAGCAGATCGCCCACATCGCGGAACTGCTTGTTGGTCCACAGGCCGATGTCGGTGGCGCCAGCCAGCAGTCTGGCCTCTGGCCGTTCGGCCCGGACGGCGGCAAAAGCTTCAAGGGTGCGTGGGGCAATGAAATGGTCGATGCGGGGTTGACCGCGCGCATCGGGATAGGCGGGGTTGGGCGCGGCGTGCACAAAAGGCTCGGTCGTGCGCTCAGCAATCTGGCGCAGCAGCGCGGCAAGGGGCTCGGGGTCGAGCCGCGCCGCTGGCGCCTCGAACATCGCCTGACCCGCATCGAGAATGGGGCGGTAGCCGGTACAGCGGCACAGATTGCCCGACAGGTCGTCGGCGAGTTGCTGCCGCGTGGGCCGCGTGCCCGAGCCCTGGTGGCGCTCGTAGCTTGCGTAAAGCGACATGGCGAAGCCGGGGGTGCAGAAGCCGCACTGCGAGCCGTGACAATCGACCAGGGCCTGCTGCACCGGGTGCAGCGCACGGCCCGGGGCGAGTTGCTGAAGGTCTTCGACGGTCAACAGCGCCTTGCCATGCAGCGTGGGCAAGTAGCGGATGCAGGCGTTGATCGGACGCAGCTGCAACGATCCCACGGTCACCGCGGCGCAATCTTGATTGATGCCATCGGCCAGCTCCGCCACGACCACGGTGCAGGCGCCGCAGTCGCCTTCGGCGCAGCCTTCCTTGGTGCCGCAATGGTGCGCCTGCTCGCGCAGCCACTGCAGCACGGTGGTCGTGATGGCCAGATCGCCGACTTCAGCGATCTGGCCGCGATGGACGAAGCGGATAGGTTGGGTGTTCATGGCAGGTTGCGGGCCATCAGGCGGTGGAAATGTGAAAACAGAGTGAAGCACGATGCTGCAAGTATTGGGCCACGATCCGGCGCGATTGACATATGCTGAACTGTATACAAAACATGCGAAGCGGCTGATGCCGCAAGGGGCTGCACCATGAACAATGCGCTGGACTCCATTGACCTGCATCTCATCCGGGTACTGCATACCGTGCTGACCGAATCCAACGTTTCCCGCGCCGCCATGCGGCTGGGCTCGACCCAGCCCGCCGTGAGCGCCGCGCTGCGCCGCTTGCGCGGTATCACCGGCGATGAACTGCTGGTGCGCAGCGGCAATGCGATGGTGCCCACGGCCTTCGGCGCCAGCCTGATCGAGCCGAGCGCCTGCATCCTGCGGGAAGCGCAGCGCTTGCTCGGCGGCGCCAGTCCGTTCGATGCGATGCACAGCACGCGGCAGTTTCGCCTCGTGGCTGCCGACTATATG
Organism: Thiomonas sp. 13-64-67; assembly: GCF_002282795.1. NCBI lineage: Bacteria > Pseudomonadati > Pseudomonadota > Betaproteobacteria > Burkholderiales > Thiomonas > Thiomonas sp. 13-64-67. Next base: position 36,049 of record NZ_NCKP01000020.1, on the reverse strand, counting down.
GACCCGGCCTTTCTGCCGCAGCTCATCGCCACGCTCAAACGCGAAGCGCCGCTGTGCGGGGTGGACGTGCTGCCGTTGTCGGCCACGCTGGATTACCGTCATGCGCTGGCCGCTGGCGATGTCGATGCCGTGCTGGGCAACTGGCTGGAGCCGCCGCAGGATCTGCACCTTGCGCCGCTGATCGAAGATGAAATCGTCTGTCTGGTTGCCGCCGATCACCCCGCGCTGCGGCGCGGTCTGGATCTGGAGCAGTACCTGCAGGCCGAACATGTGGCGCCGTCGCCGCTGCGTGCCGTGGGCGAAGGCGTGATCGACCAGCATTTGCACCATCTGGGGCTGCAACGCAACGTCACGGTGCATTGCGCCTTTTTCAACCTGATTCCGGGGCTGGTGGCGCGCAGCCTGCTGGTGCTCACCACCGGGCGCCGCTTCTGCCAACGCTATGTGGATGCCGGTTTGCCGGTACACATCCTGCGCTGCCCGGTGCCGTTTCCGCCGCTGACCTATTACTTGCTGTGGCACGCCCGCGTGCATCTGGACGCCGCGCACCGCTGGCTGCGTGCGCATATTCGTGAGGCCGCCGCCCCCCGGCCGGGCTGACCTCCTTCTCAACTCCTTCTCAACCCCGCGCCGATGCGGCACGGGCCTATCGACCTCGCCACCCTGAGCGAGGCGTTAAAACCCAGGAGACTGTTCATGAATCTGCAAACCTTGTTCAAGCTCGATGCGCACGGCACCGATGTGCGCACCGAGATTCTGGCGGGGGTGACGACCTTTCTCACCATGTCGTACATCATCTTCGTCAACCCGTCGATTCTGTCGACCACGGGCATGGACGCCAGCGCCGTGTTCGTCGCCACCTGTCTGGCGGCCGCCCTGGGCACTTTCATCATGGCCTTCGTCGCCAACTGGCCCATCGGGCTGGCGCCGGGCATGGGGCTGAACGCCTTCTTCGCCTTCACCGTGGTCAAGGGGATGGGCTTCACCTGGGAGCAGGCGCTCGGGGCGGTTTTCATCTCCGGCTGCATCTTCATTCTGCTGACCATCACCGGCGTGCGATCCTGGCTGGTGGCGGGTATTCCGAAGTCGCTGCGTAGCGCCATTGCGGCAGGGATCGGCATGTTCCTGGCGATCATCGCGCTGTCGAACGCGGGGGTCGTGGTGGCGAATCCGGCCACCAAGGTGGGGCTGGGCAATCTGGCCTCGCTGCCGGTGGTGCTGGCAGCCGGCGGCTTTCTGCTGATTGCGCTGCTCGACTACTGGCGGGTGCGCGGCGCCATTCTCATCGGCATTGTGGCGGTGACGCTGGCGAGCATGGCGCTGGGGCTGACCCAATATCACGGCATCGTGTCGATGCCGCCGAGCATTGCACCGACCTTGTTCAAGCTCGACATTCTGGGCGCGCTGCATGCCGGGTTTTTTCACATCATTCTGGTGTTCGTGCTGGTGGAAATTTTTGACGCCACCGGCACGCTCACCGGCATCGCCCGCAAGGCCGGGCTGCTGAAAGACGGTGCCAAGGACGGCCAGAGCGGTCTGGGCCGCGCGCTGTTCGCCGACAGCCTGGCCATTTTCTCCGGCTCGCTGCTCGGTACCAGCAGCACCACGGCTTATATCGAAAGCGCTTCCGGCGTGCAGGCGGGTGGCCGAACCGGGCTCACGGCACTCACCGTGGGCGTGCTGTTTCTCGCTGCGCTGTTCATCGCGCCGCTGGCCGCCGTCGTGCCCGCTTACGCCACGGCCCCGGCTTTGCTCTACGTTGCCGGGCTGATGATGCGCGAGCTGCTGGAGATCGACTGGAGCGACATTACCGAATCGGTACCCTCGGCGCTGGCGGCGCTGATCATGCCCTTCACCTATTCCATCGCCAACGGCCTGGCGTTCGGCTTCATCATGTACGCCGCGCTCAAGCTGCTGACCGGGCGGGCACGCGAGGTGCATCCGGCCCTGTGGGTGGTGGCGGGGTTGTTTCTGCTGCGCTACGCGCTGTTTCCCTCTGACTGACGATTGATGACTGCTGTGGACACTTTGGCCTCTACCGTCGCCCCCGGCCCAGCTCGCGTGGCCTTGCGCGGCGACATTCTCTACTTCCTGCGCGACCCCGGCTGGAGCGAAGACGCCACCGGCGCCGTGCGCTTCGAGCCCGACGGCTGGCTGCTGATCGAGCAAGGCCGCGTGCATGCGGTGCGGCCCGCCGACGAGCCGCCCGACGCGAGCTGGGCGCGGCAGGACTGGCGCGGCCATCTGGTGTTGCCGGGCTTCATCGACCCGCATGTGCACGCGCCGCAGCTCGATGTCATCACCTCCTTCGGCGCGGCGCTGCTCGACTGGCTGGAGCGCTACACCTTCCCGGCCGAAGCGCGCTACGCCGACCCCGAACAGAGCCGCCTCGGGGCGGAGCGCTTTTTGCACGCGCTGCTGGCGCACGGCACCACGTCGGCGCTGGTGTTCGCCACGGTGCACAAGGCCAGCAGCGAGGCGCTGTTCGCAGTCGGTCAGCGGCTGGGCATGCGGCTCATCACCGGCAAGGTGCTGATGGACAGCAACTGCCCGGCCGACCTGCGCGACGATGTGGTGCAGGCCGAGCAGGACTGCATCGACCTGATCGAGCGCTGGCATGGTGTCGACCGCCTGGCCTACGCCGTGACCCCGCGCTTCGCCGCCACCAGCAGCGCTGCCCAACTGACCATGGCCGGTGGATTGCTGCAACGCTACGCCCAGCGCGCCGGGGGGCTGTATATGCAGACGCATGTGGCTGAGAACCGCGACGAGGTGCGCTGGATCGCCGAGTTGTTTCCCGACAGCCGCAGCTACCTCGACGTGTACGACCGCTGCGGCCTGCTCACCCGCCGCAGCATTCTGGCGCATGGCATCTGGCTCGACGATACCGACCGCGAGCGCATGGCGCAGACCGGCAGCAGTATCGCCTTTTCACCTTCGTCCAACCTGTTTCTGGGCAGCGGCCTGTTCGACTGGGCCAAAGCCGAGGCTGCGGGGGTGGGCGTGGCCCCGGCGAGCGATGTGGGCGGCGGCACCAGTCTGTGCCAGTTGCGCACCCTGGCCGATGGCTACAAGGTGCTGGCGCTGCAGGGCCAGCGTATGACGGCCTGGCAGGGGCTTTACGCCGCCACCCGGGGCGCGGCGCGCGCCCTCGATCTCGAGCACGAAATCGGCCACTTCGCCCCCGGCACCGCGGCGGACGTGGTGGTGTGGCGCTGGGCCGAGGGTGCCGTGCAGCAGCGGCGGCAAGACATGGCACGCAGCTTGCATGAGCGTTTGTTCGCGTGGATGCTACTGGCCGACGAACGCAATGTCGCGGCCACCTATGTGCTGGGGCAGTTGCGATACCGGCCGGGATAGAGCCAGCATCAGGCCAGCATCAGGCCAGCATCAGGCCAGCATCGTTTGGGGCTGCGGGCCGCATCTGCGCAAGGTCAGGTATAGGACAATCCGACATTCCGTCTTTCCGCTTCATTCGATTTCCCCATGCGGCTCGCGCTCGAACACATCAGCAAGTCCTATCCAGGCGTCAAGGCCAACGACGACATCAGCCTGGCGGTGCAGCCCGGGGAAATCCATGCGGTGCTGGGCGAGAACGGTGCGGGCAAGTCCACGCTGATGAAAATCATCTACGGCGCGGTGCAGCCCGATGCCGGGAGTATCGTGTGGAACGGCGCGTCCGTTCGCATGAAAAACCCCGGCATGGCCCGCGAGCTGGGCATCGCCATGGTGTATCAGCACTTTTCGCTGTTCGACACCCTCACCGCCGCCGAGAACATCTGGCTGGGACTGGGGCGCGGTGTCAGTCTGGCGGACATCGAAACCCGCATTGCGGACATCTCGGCGCGCTATGGGCTGGACTGCGCGCCGCGCCGCCCCGTGCACACCCTGTCGGTCGGTGAGCGCCAGCGGGTGGAGATCATTCGCTGCCTGCTGGCCGATCCCAAGCTGCTCATCCTCGACGAGCCGACTTCGGTGCTCACGCCGCAGGCGGTCGAAAAACTGTTCGTGGTGCTGCGCCAGCTCGCCGCAGACGGCTGCAGCATTCTCTACATCAGCCATAAGCTCGATGAAATCCGCAGCCTGTGCCACAACTGCACCGTGCTGCGCGGGGGCAGGGTGAGCGGCCGCGTCGATCCAGCCCAGGAAACCGAAGCCAGCCTGTCGCGGCTGATGATCGGCGCCGATCCGCCCGAGCTGCAGCACCGCCCGTCGCAGGCGGGCGAGGTGCTGCTGAAGGTGGACGATCTGGCCCTGCCGGGCGATGGCGAGTTCAGCGTGGCCATCGACCACCTCTCGCTGCAGGTGCGGGCCGGAGAGATTATGGGCATCGCCGGGGTGTCGGGCAACGGCCAGCAGGAATTGCTCGCCGCGCTGTCGGGTGAGGATCGGCGCGCCCGCCCCACGACCGTGCTGCTGGCGGGCGAGCCGGTGGGCACGCTAGGGCCGGGGCAGCGCCGCAACCGCGGGCTGCACTTCATCCCGGAGGAACGCTTGGGAAGAGCCACGGTGCCGGTGCTGTCGCTGGAGCAGAACATGCTGCTGACCGCGCGCCCCGCCGAGGCGACGACGCGGGGCCTGATCCGCCGCCAGACCCTGCGCGAGCAGGCGCAGGCGGTCATTCAGCGCTTTGGCGTCAAAGCCAGCGGGCCGCAGGCCGCGGCGCGCAGCCTGTCGGGCGGCAATCTGCAGAAATACATCGTGGGCCGCGAAATACTCGGTCGGCCCCGCGTGCTGATCGTTGCGCAGCCGACCTGGGGCGTGGACGTGGGTGCGGCGGCGCAGATCCGCGCCGAGCTGCTGGCGTTGCGCGACGCGGGCTGCGCGGTGCTGGTCATCTCGGAAGAACTCGACGAACTGTTCGAAATTGCCGATCGGCTGCAGGTGATGGCGCGCGGCAAGCTGTCGCCCTCCATCGCCCGTGCCGACGCCACGGTGGAGCAGATCGGTATGTGGATGAGCGGGCTGTGGCCGCAAGGCCCGGCCACTAGCGCGCAAACCGCAACGGAGGTGGCCCATGTTGCGGCTTGAGCCCCGGGGCGTGCCCTCAAGGTGGATGGTGTGGCTGTCGCCGCTGTTGGCGCTGGGCATTACCGTGGCTTTCGGCGTGGGCATTTTTCTGGCCATGGGCAAGAACCCGGTCCACGGCCTGAGCATGTTTTTCTGGGAGCCGGTCAAGAGCGCCTACAACCTGTCGGAACTGGCGCTCAAGGCCACGCCGCTCATTCTCATCGGCCTGGGGCTGGCGGCCTGTTATCGCAGCAATGTGTGGAATATCGGCGCCGAAGGACAGTACATCCTCGGTGCGATTTTCGGCGGCGGCGTGGCACTGCTGGCAGGCGACCACACCTCGCATGCCATCGTGCTGCCCATTCTGCTCGCCGGCATTCTGGGCGGCATGGTGTGGGCGGCGCTGGTGGCGGCGCTGCGCGATTGGTTCAACGCCAACGAAATCCTGGTCAGCCTGATGCTGGTGTATGTCGCGCAATACCTGCTCGACTATCTGGTGTACGGCCCGTGGAAAGACCCGGAGGGCTACAACTTTCCGCAGACCAAAATGTTTGCCGATCCCACGCTGCTGGGCCACTTGATTGAAGGCACGCGGCTGAACTGGGGTTTCCCCATCGCGCTGGTCGCGGTGGCGCTGGTGTGGCTGTTTTTGTTTCGTAGCGTGGCCGGGTTTCGCCTGCAGGTGGGCGGGCTGGCGCCGGGCGCGGCGCGCTACGCCGGGTATTCCTCGCGTAAGGCGCTGTGGACGGTGCTGCTGATGTCGGGCGGGTTCGCCGGTCTGGCCGGGGCGCTTGACGCCATCGGCCCGCTGCAGCAACTTACGCCACAGGTCTCGCAGGGCTACGGTTTCGCGGCCATCATCGTGGCGTTCGTCGGCCGGCTCAATCCGGTGGGTATCATGCTGTCGGGCGCGCTGATGGCGATGTTCTACATTGGCGGCGAACTGGCGCAGTCGCGCCTGGGTCTGCCCAATGCGATGACGGGCGTGTTCCAGGGCCTGCTGCTGTTTTCACTGCTCGCCTGCGATACCTTGATCTACAACCGCATCCGTTTCAAGCGCTGAAGGACATCACGCATGGATATGGCCGCTTCCCTCATCGCCACCACCCTGAGCGCGGGCACGCCGCTGGCGCTGGCTTCGCTTGGCCTGCTGATCAACGAAAAGTCGGGCGTGGTCAACCTCGGTGCCGAGGGCATGATGCTGATCGCCGCGGTCATCGGCTTTGCCGTGGCGCTGCACACCGGCAATCAGTGGGCCGCCTTCGGCGCGGGGGCCGCGGTCGGCGCGTTGATGGCCGGCGCCTTGGGGCTGCTGGTGATCTGGCTCAACACCAATCAATACGCCACCGGGCTGGCGCTCACGCTGTTCGGCGCCGGGCTGTCGGCCTTTATCGGCATTGACTATGTGGGCAAGACCCTGCCCAACTTTCAGCCGTGGGACATTCCGGGGCTGAGCGATCTGCCCTTCATCGGCCCGGCGCTGTTTCGTCATCACCTCATGGTGTATCTCACCGTGCTGCTGGCGCTTGGTCTGATCTGGTTTTTCGACCGCACCCGCGCCGGCCTGGTGCTGCGCGCGGTGGGCGAGTCCCCCGAATCGGCGCATGCCCTGGGCTACCCGGTGCGGCGCATCCGTTTGCTGGCGCTGATGTGCGGCGGCGCGCTGGTGGGCGTGGCGGGGGCTTATCTTTCCGTGATCTACACGCCCTTGTGGGTGCAGGGCATGACGGCGGGGCGCGGCTGGATCGCGCTGGCGCTGACCACCTTCGCCACCTGGCGCCCGGCGCGGGTGCTGCTCGGCGCGTATCTGTTCGGGGGGGTGACCATGCTGCAGTTCTTTTTTCAGGGCAGCGGGGTGCAGATTCCGTCGCAATTCCTGTCGATGTTGCCCTACATTGCCACCATCGTGGTGCTGGCGCTGATGTCGCGCAACCCGCTGTGGATCCGCATCAACATGCCTTCGTCCATCGGCAAGCCGTTCACCCTCGGGGGGTGAGCTTTTCACGCACGCGGGCGCAATTTTTGTATACAGTTTGATATCACTTTTATGGAGGACTCCATGTTGAAAACCCTGTTGAAAAAACCGCTGGTCGCGCTTGCGGCCGTGGCCAGTGTGCTGGCGATGAGCACAGCGCCTGCGCATGCCACCGATCCGCTGAAGGTCGGCTTCGTCTACGTCGGCCCGGTGGGCGATGCCGGTTGGAGCTTTGCGCACAACCAGGCTCGCCTGGCGCTGCAGGCCAAATTCGGCGACAAAATAAAGACGCAGTTCGTGGAGAGCGTCCCGGAAGGCCCGGATTCGGCGCGCGTCTTCCGCGATCTGGCGCAGCAGGGCGACGGCCTGATTTTCGCCACCAGCTTTGGCTATATGGAATCGGTGCTGCGCGTGGCCAAAGACTTTCCGAACATCAAGTTCGAACACGCCACCGGCTACAAGACCGCCAAGAATGTCGGCACCTACGACGCCCGCACCTATGAGGGCGCTTACCTGGCCGGGGTGCTCGCTGGCGGCATGACCAAGACCAATGTCCTGGGCGTGGTGGGTTCGGTGCCCATTCCCGAAGTGATTCGCAACATCGACTCCTTCACCCTGGGCGCGCAGTCGGTCAACCCCAAGATCACGACCAAGGTGGTGTGGGTGAACAAATGGTTCGATCCGCCGAAGGAAACCGAGGCCGCCACCTCGCTCATCAACCAGGGCGCCGACGTGCTGTTTCAGAACACCGACTCGCCCGCCGTGCTGCAAACCGCAGCCAAAATGGGCAAGTACGGTTTTGGCTGGGACAGCAATATGAGCAAGTTTGGCGGTAAATCGCATCTGGCCTCGGCCACGATCAACTGGGCGCCGCTGTATGAAATGCTCACCGCCGAAGTGCTCAAGGGCGACTGGAAACCCGCGCAATACTGGTGGGGCATGAAGCACGACACCATTCAGCTGCAGGACATTAGTCCGGCCGTGCCGGAGGCGCTGAAAAAGACCGTGCTCGAGCGCGAGGCCGGTCTGAAGAACGGCAGCTTCAGTATCTGGAAGGGCCCCATCGTCGATCAGTCTGGCAAGACGATGGTGGCGGCGGGTCAGGTGGCCGACGACAAATTCCTCCACGGCATCACGTTCTATGTGAAGGGTGTGGAAGGCCAGGTTCCCGGGCGGTGAGTCCCCCGAGTTTTGCAGGCTGAAAACGGGCCGGAGACTGCAAGAGCCGGCCCGTGTTCATTCAGGCCGCGGCGTCGACCAGCACGACTTCCGCCTCTTCGAGAGCAGTCAGACGCAGCAGGGTTTCGTCGCGGATGGCTGCACCGTCGCGGGCTTGCAGACTCACGCCATTGACCTCCACCTTTCCCCGTGCAGGAACGAGATAGGCCCTGCGGCCAGTGCCCAGCGCGTACTCGACCGAGTCGCCTGCCTTGAGCGTTGCGCCCAGCACACGGGCATTGGCACGGATCGGCAGCGCTTCGGCGTCGTCTTTCATGCCACTGGCCAGGGCGATGAACCGGCCGGATCGGTCGGTTTTCGGGAAGGGCTTGGCGCCCCAGGCTGGCGGTACGCCGCGACGGTTGGGCAGAATCCAGATCTGAAAGAGGGTTGTCGGGACGGCTTCCCGGTTGAATTCGGAATGCCGGATTCCTGTACCGGCACTCATCACCTGCACATCACCCGCTTCGGTGCGCCCGCGATTGCCAAGGCTGTCTTCATGCGTGATGGCGCCCTCGCGGACATAAGTGATGATTTCCATGTCGGCGTGGGGATGTGGTGCGAACCCGGTCGATGGCGCGATGGTGTCGTCGTTCCAGACGCGCAGCGCCCCCCAGTTCATGCGCTGAGGGTCGTGATACCCGGCAAATGAAAAGTGGTGCCGCGTGTCCAGCCAGTCGAGGCGGTCGCCGCCGAGTTGTTCAAACGGTCTGCGTTCGATCATGCCGTGCTCCTGTTGGAAGTTGGATTTGTAAGGCACAACATAGTGCAAGGGCAGGGGGTTTGCAGGGCAGCAATTCGGGAGAAGGCAACTGCATTTCCAAGGCCTTGCTCCTAAACTGTGCGAATGATTTCAGACAACCTCACCCCGTCCCGTCCAGACATCGCCGCCTTGCCTGCCGAGCGCGTTGCCCATCTACTGCGCGTCAGCCCGAAGGCTGAATTGCATGTGCATATCGAGGGCACGCTGGAGCCGGAGTTGACTTTTGCGCTGGCGCAGCGCAACGGCGTGTCGCTGCCGTATGCCGATGTCCAGGCGCTGCGCAAGGCCTATGCCTTCAGCGACCTCCAGTCCTTCCTCGATCTGTATTACGCCGGGTGCGATGTGCTGCGCACCGAGCAGGATTTTTTCGATCTGGCCTGGGCTTATTTCCAGCGTGCTGCGCGCGATCATGTGGTGCGCGTGGAGCCGTTTTTCGATCCGCAGAGCCATACCGTGCGCGGCGTCGGATTTGAGGTGTTCATGCCGGCCTTCATCCAGGCAGCGCAGCGGGCACAGGACGAACTCGGTCTGAGTGTCGGCTGGATTGTGAGCGTGCTGCGCCATCTGCCCGAAGAAGACGCCTTGCAGACGCTCGACGCCGCGCAGCCCTGGCTCGACCATCTCATCGGCATCGGGCTCGATTCGTCCGAGCGCGGCAATCCGCCCGAGAAGTTCGCCCGCGTGTTCGCCCGCGCCCGCGAAATGGGGCTGCACGCCGTGGCGCATGCCGGTGAAGAAGGCCCGCCGGCCTATGTGCTGGGCGCGCTCGACGTGCTGAAAGTCGAGCGCATCGACCACGGTGTGCGCGCCAGCGAAGACCCGGCCTTGATGCAGCGTCTGGCCCATGAGCAGATGCCGCTCACCGTCTGCCCGCTGTCGAATGTGCGGCTGTGCGTGGTGCCCGACTTGGCACAGCACAACCTGCCGCAGCTGCTGGCCGCTGGGCTGAAAGTCACGGTCAATTCCGACGATCCGGCGTATTTCGGCGGGTATATCAACGACAACCTGACCGAGTTGTTCGCCGCGCAACCCGCCTTGGGTGCGCCGCAGGCCTACGCGCTGCTGCGCAACAGCCTCGAAGCGAGCTTCGCCGCCAATGGCGACAAGGCGCTGTGGATCGCGCAGCTCGATGCGCAGTGGCGACAAGCCGCCTGACGCACGGCATGAACCGCCCGCAATCGCTCAACGATCCCGTCGTGGCGCAGACCCGCGCCTGGGTTGACCGCATGGTGATCGGGCTGAATCTGTGCCCCTTTGCCAAGGCGCCGCAGGTGAAAGGCCGTATCCGCTATGTCCATTGCGAGGCCACGACGCCCGAGGACTTGCTGAGCCGCCTCGGCGATGAGCTGCAACGGCTGATGCGTACCGCGCCCGACGAGGTGGAGACCACCTTGCTCATCCACCCGCACACGCTCGCACATTTCGCGCAGTACAACGCCTTTCTCGACGAGGCCGATGCGCGGGTGGAACAACTCGGCCTGCGCGGCATCCTGCAGATCGCCAGCTTTCACCCGCAGTATCGGTTTGCCGGCGCTCGCCCGAACGACGTGACCAACGCGACCAATCGCTCGCCGTTTCCCATGCTGCATCTCATCCGAGAATCCAGCATCGACCGAGCGGTGGCCGCTTTTCCCGAAGCGGCCGCCATCTACCAGGCCAACCGGGCGACGATGCGCCGTCTCGGCAAGCAAGGCATCGCGGCCTTGCTGGCGCAGTGTCAGCGTGGGGCGGAGTAGGTCAATTTATCCCCATCTGCATCACTGGATTGGCGCGCTGTAGCATTTGCTCACATTTCGACGTGAGGAGACAGCGATGTGGAACGAAGATCTGAAGGCGCAATTCCAAAGTCTCGCACCGGGCCGTCCCGACGGCGAGTTGTCCCGGCGTGATTTCGTGCGTACCGCGCTGGGGGTGGGTTTCGCCGCGGCGGCAGGACCGGTGATCGCGCAGACCGTGGTGCAAACCTCGGCGGACGGCCTGCTCGCTGGAGAGGTGCGGATCGAATCCGGCGGCCAGAAGATTCCGGTCTACCGGGCGCAGTCCAAGGGCAAGACCGATCTGCCCGTGGTGCTGGTGGTGTCGGAGATTTTCGGGGTGCACGAGTACATCGCCGATGTCGCCAGGCGCTTCGCGCATCAGGGTTATCTGGCGCTGGCGCCCGATCTGTTCGTGCGGCAGGGCGACCCGATGGCCTATGGCAGCATCGCCGAGGTGATGAGCAAGGTCATCTCCAAAGTCCCCGATGCCCAGGTGATGCAGGATCTGGATGCCTGCCGAAACTGGGCGCTGGCCAATGGCGGCAAGGCGGACCATGTCGGCATCACCGGGTTCTGCTGGGGCGGGCGCATGGTGTGGCTTTACTGCGCGCATGTGCCGGTACAGGCGGGAGTGGCCTGGTATGGCCGCCTGGTCGGCACGCCTTCTGACTTGGCGCCCAAGAACCCGGTGGATATCGCCAAGGAACTCAAGGCGCCCGTGCTCGGTCTTTACGGCGGCAAAGACCAGGGCATTACGCAGGAATCAGTCGAGCAGATGCGCAAGGCGCTTGCCGACGGCAGCGCTGCGGCCAAGGCGTCCGAAATCGTGGTGTATCCCGACGCCGGTCACGGTTTTCACGCGGACTACCGGCCCAGCTACAACGCCAAGGACGCCCAGGACGGCTGGAACCGGGCGCTGGCCTGGCTGCGTCAGCACCAGGTGGTAGCCGCCGCCGACGAGCCGCCGCAGGACGGCATGTGTCAGACGGAACGAGGGTTTCCGCAGACTTTTCCGGTGGACAAACTGCTCAGCGGCTGAGGTGGTTTTTGGGGTGCCTACGCCTTCAGCGAACGACCAGCACCGGCAGTTTGGAATGCGACAGCACCCGTGAAGTCTGGCTGCCCAGCATGGCCGAGGTCATGCCGCTGCGGCCGTGCGAGGCAATGACGATGGCGTCGCAGCCCTGTTTTTCGGCGGCGGAAAGCAGGCCGCGCCAGGCTTGGGCGTCTTCTTCCACCACGGTGTCGCAACTCAGCCCGGCCGCATTGATGCGCTCGCTCATGTGCTGCAGCGCCAGATTGGCCTGCTTGCGAACTTCGTCCTGCCACTGGTCCATGCCGACGGGCATGACTTCGATCGCTCCGATGTAGGGATACAGATCGATGACCGAGCAGACGGTGATTTTGGAGCCGAATTTTTTCGCTAGCTCGATGGTGTAGGGCAGCGCCTTGTCCGCGAGCTCTGAGCCGTCGGTGGACAAGAGTAGATGGTTGAACATGGGAGTGCTCCTTTTGAATGGCTGGTCAGCGCAGGACCAGTACCGGAATGGTGGAATGGGTCAGCAGCTTCTGGGTTTCGCTGCCCAATAGCAGGGCTTGCATGCCGCGGCGTCCGTGGGAGGCGATCACCACCAGATCGCAACCGCGCTCCTTGGCCACGTCGAGCATGGCTTTCCAGGGGTGGATGTCTTCGGCAATGATGGGCTCGAAGGCCAGATCAGCGGCCTTGCAGGCGTCCTGCAGGGGCTTGAGGGCGTCTTCCGCCTCTTGCGTGACGTGCACGCGGTATTGGTCCGCCGTGATGGGCACGGTTTCGGCAAGGCCGGAGTAGGGATACGGGTCGGTGACGTTGAGGCCCACCACCGCAGCGCCACAGCTTTTGGCCAAAGCTACCGCATGGGGAATCACTTTGGCCCCGGTGTCGGAACCGTCGGTGGGGACGAGTATTTTTTTATACATATCGATCTCCGTTTAGAGTAGGTGAGCTGTAGGTGAACTGATCGAGATTGCGGTGGACAGAAGCCTCAATCACTATCCATATGCTGCTCCTCGAATGTATTGGCGGGCTTGTTGCAGATCAAACCTTGCCGGGTGTGCGCCCGGTTGCCACGGGGCGTGCGGGATCGGCGCACCACTCGCTCCAGGAGCCGGGGTAGAGCAGGCTGCCGTCCATGCCGGCGTAGGTCATCGCCAGCAGATTGTGGCAGCCCGTGACGCCGGAGCCGCAATGATGGATCACATCGCGCGGGTCCCAGTCTTCGAGCAGCGCGGTGAATTCTTCGCGCAATTGCTCGCGCGATTTGAAGGTGCCGTCGGGCTGCAGATTGGTCTGGAAGAAGCGGTTTTTCGCCCCGGGAATATGCCCGCCGACCGGATCGATCGGCTCGACTTCGCCCGCATATCGCTCCGGCGCGCGCGCGTCCAGAACGAGGTGCTTGCCACTGTGCAGGTTGTCGAGCACACCGCGCGCAGGCACGGCGCCTACCAGCGCGGGGCGGCGGCTGAAGTCACCCGGGGCTCTAGCCGCTGGCGCCGTGCCCTCGCTCGCGCCGCCAGCGGCCGTCCAGGCCTGCCAGCCGCCGTCGAGCACGGCCACCGCATCGTGGCCGAGCCAGCGCAGCATCCACCACAGGCGCACGGCAAAGCTGCCCCCCGAGCGGTCGTAAACGACGACCTGCTGGTTTTGGCGCAGGCCGAGTTGGGCGAGCCGGGCTGCGAAGGCGTCGGCATCAGGCAGAGGGTGCCGACCGTTGTGCCCGCTTTTTGGGGAGGACAGATCGCGGTCGAGGTGAAGAAAGATCGCGCCAGGAATATGAGCCTGGTCATAGGCCTGCTGGCCCGCTTCGGGCTGGGCGAGGTCATGACTGCAGTCGACGATGAAAGCGTCACGCAGTGAGGCCAGTTCGGAGGCGGTAATCAGGGTGGTGTAGTGTGAGGACATGGTGCGTAGCGTCTGTTCCGAAGCAGGGAATGCGGAACCATAAAGCAAAAACCCGCACGGTGGCTTCCGATGCTGGTTGAAAGGGTCTGCAGCCCGCTCAGGCTGGAACCTGCAGTTTGTCGCGGTACCAGGCGTGGAAGTGGCGCATGCCGTCTTCCATCGGCGACTGGTAGGGGCCGTGCTGATCGTCACCGCGCTCGAACAGCGCCCTGCGGCCAGCGTCCATGCGCTCGGCGATCTCGTCGTCTTCTGCGCAGGTTTCCATATAGGCCGCGCGCTCGGCCATGATGAACTCGCGCTCGAACGCTGCGATTTCTTCCGGGTAGAAAAACTCCACCATGTTCAGGGTCTTCTGTGGGTCCAGCGGGTAGAGCGTGGACACCACGAGTACATGCGGATACCACTCCAGCATGATGTTGGGGTAGAGGGTGAGCCAGATGGCGCCGTGTTCGGGCAGCTTTTTGTCGGAGCGGAAGTTGAGTACCGCCTGATGCCATTTGCTGTACACCGCGCTGCCCGGGTGCTGCAGACCTTCATGAACGCCCACGGTCTGCACGCTCCACTGCGGCGCGAACTGCCATTGCAGCACGTTGCAATCGACGAATTTGCCCAGCCCGGGATGGAAGGGCACGACGTGGTAGTCCTCCAGATAGACCTCGATGAAGGTCTTCCAGTTGTAGTTGCACACGTGCATTTCGGTGTGGTCGTGCACAAAGCCGGTGAAGTCGAACTCCTTGAGCACGGCCAGTTGCGCCATGGTCTGGGCCACGGGATAGCCGTTGTCCTCGAACAGCATGCCGTTCCAGCGCTGCAGCGGGTAGGTTTGCAGATGCAGGCAGGGGTCTTGCTCGAAGTGCGGGGCGCCGACGAGTTGACCGTCGAGACCGTAGGTCCAGCGGTGCAGCGGGCAGACGATGTTCTTGCCCGTGCTGCCCATGCCGCGCAGCATCACGGCCTGTCGGTGGCGGCAGATGTTGGAGAGCAGTTCAATGCCTTCAGGCCCGTGAATCAGCGCGCGGCCTTCACCTTCCTGGGCGAGCGCGGCGTAGTCGCCGATCTTGGGTACCGTGAGTTCATGTCCGAGATAGCGCGGGCCGGAGCGGAATATCTGTTCCTGCTCCAGCTTGAACAAGTCGTCATCGAAATAGGTTGAAACCGGCAATTGCAAATGATCTTGCGACAGACGAATGCTCAGATCGGACATGATGGCGATGCACCTCCACAATTCGTTGAAAAGAACCCCTACCTAATGCAGCGGCCGATTGTAGAGTCCATGCTTCACGCCGAGCCGCGATGCCGCGCCTAAAATGGGTGCCTTTCATCCCTTCGCCACAAGATGCCCGCCGCCAAAACTGCCCGCCATGCCGATCAGGCCCCAGCCAGCTACGAACAGGCGCTGGCCGAGTTGGAGCAGATCGTGCAGGCCATGGAAGGAGGGCAGCTCAGCCTCGACGACACGCTGTCTTCCTACAAGCGTGGCAATCTGCTGCTGCAGTTCTGCCGCGGCAAACTGCAGGCGGTGGAGCAGCAGGTTCAGGTGCTCGATGGCGAGCAGCTCAAACCCTTGCGCACGGAACCCGATGAGGAGGATGACCGTGTCTGAGGTGCTGCAGTTGGAGAGCGTGCCACCGGGTTCCACCGAACCGGGCTTGCTGCCGCTCAACCACTCCTTCGATCACTGGCTGCACCAGCACCAGGCTCGGGCCCAGCAGTTGATCGAGCGCTTTGTGCCGCCGGAGCATCCGCTGGTGCCGCAGTTGCACGAGGCCATGCACTATGCCGCGGCCATGGGAGGCAAGCGCGTTCGCCCCCTGCTGGTGTGGGCGGCTGGCGAGTGTGTGCAGGCCGACGATCAGGCGCTCGACCGTGCCGCCTGCGCGGTGGAATTGGTGCATGCCTATTCGTTGGTGCACGACGATCTGCCCTGCATGGACGACGACGTGCTGCGGCGCGGCCAACCGACAACCCATGTGCGATTCGGTGAAGCCTTGGCGCTGCTGGCCGGAGATGCCTTGCAAGCCCTGGCCTACGAAGTGCTGACGCCCGAGGCAGACATCGCCCCGGCGCTGCAGGCGCGGCTGTGTGCGTTGCTGGCGCGGGCTTCCGGCGCTGACGGCATGGCCGGTGGCCAAACGCTCGACATTCTTGCGACCGGAGGCGCGGTCAGCGGTGACGATCTGATGCATATGCACAGCCGCAAGACCGGCGCCTTGCTCAAGGCCAGCGTGCTGATGGGCGCAGCCTGCGGCGGATTCGATACGGCGCATCCGGCGCAAACGTATACGGCTCTGGAAACCTATGGCGACGCCGTGGGCCTGGCCTTTCAGGTAGTAGATGACATTCTGGATGTCACCGGCGATTCACATACCCTCGGAAAAACCGCGGGCAAAGACGCGCAGCAAAACAAGTCCACCTACGTCTCGGCGCTGGGTCTCGATGCCGCGCGCAAGCTGGCGCATGGTCTGCGCGACAAGGCGCAGGCCGCACTCGACACCCTGCCGACGCCGCAACGCGCGGCCAGCCAGCGCTTGCGCGAACTGGCCGATCTGATCGTGTTGCGCGAGCATTGACCTGGCCACACCTCGATTTCCCCATCTACTCAAGAGACAGTCGCTATGAATCAACGCCACGCTAGCGCGCTCCCGGCTCTCGCTGCAGCCACTGCGCTGGGCTCGCTGGGCGGGGCGCTCTGGCTGCAGCGCAAGGGGTTTGCCCCCTGTCCGTTGTGCATTCTGCAGCGCATGGCTTATCTGGGCGTGTTGATTTTTTCGCTTTCCGCCATCAGCCTGATGCGCTCGAATGCTCGGCTTGCCGCGCGTGTCGTGTTGGGCTTCGGAGTGCTCAGCGGCCTTGTCGGGCTGGGTTTTGCCGCCCGGCATATCTGGCTGGTTTTGCACCCGGGGCAGCTCTGTGGCCTCGATCCGCTGGCTGCGGTGATCAACCACTGGCCGGTTACGCAGTGGGCGCCGTGGATGTTTCGCGCAGATGGGCTTTGCGCCGATACCCCTTCGGTGTTCGGTTTGGCGCTGCCGTTCTGGTCCGCGGCCGGATTCGTTCTGGCGTCTGCCCTGCTGCTCGCCGCGATGTGGCGTCGCGCTTCTCCCCCAACACGCTGACTCAGGCGCCGCTCCATGCGTGGTCCCACGCTTCGCCATCATGACTGCTACGTTTTCTCTGCTGAACCGCATCGCCTCGCCTGAAGATCTGCGTGCGCTCGACCGCGCGCACCTGCGGCAACTGGCGGTTGAGTTGCGTGAATTCATTCTGCAATCGGTGTCGCGCACTGGCGGGCATCTGTCGTCGAACCTCGGCACCGTGGAATTGACCATTGCGCTGCACGCGGTGTTCAACACCCCGCATGACCGACTGGTGTGGGATGTCGGGCATCAGACCTACGCCCACAAAATTCTCACCGGACGCCGCGAAGGCATGCGCGGCTTGCGGCAGAAGGGCGGCATATCCGGCTTTCCGCGCCGTGACGAATCGCCGTTCGATGCCTTCGGCACCGCGCATTCGTCCACCTCGATTTCGGCCGCGCTGGGCATGGCGCTGGCCGCGCAGCGCAAAGGCGAATCGCGGCGCGTGGTCGCCGTGATCGGCGATGGAGCGCTCACGGGGGGCATGGCTTTCGAGGCGCTCAACAACGCCGGCGTGCACCCCGAGGCCGATCTGCTCATCGTGCTCAACGACAACGACATGTCGATTTCTCCGCCGGTGGGCGCGCTCAATCGCCACCTCACCGGCCTGCTGTCGGGCGGACTGTTCACCGCCGCGCGCAGCACCGCCAAACAGGTGCTCAGCGCCGCGCCGCCTTTGCTGGGCCTGGCGCGCCGCCTGGAGGAATATGCCAAGGGGCTGGTGGCGCCTTCGCCTTTGTTCGAAGAGCTCGGGGTGAAGTATTTCGGCCCGATCGACGGGCACGACCTCGACGCGCTCATTCCCACCCTGCACAATCTGCGCGACATGCACGGCCCCATCCTGCTGCATGTGGTGACCAAGAAGGGGCAGGGCTACAAGCTGGCCGAGGCCGATCCGGTGGCCTATCACGGGCCTGGACGGTTCGATCCGGCTGTGGGGCTGGCGCCCGGCAAACCGGGCAAGGCGCCCACCTTCACTCAGGTGTTCGGCCAGTGGCTGTGCGACATGGCGCAGGCCGACGCGCGTCTGGTGGGCATCACGCCGGCCATGCGCGAGGGCTCCGGCCTGGTTGAGTTCGCCGAGCGCTTTCCGCAGCGTTATTTCGATGTCGGCATTGCCGAGCAGCACGCAGTCACCTTTGCTGCCGGTCTGGCTTGCGAAGGCATGAAGCCGGTGGTGGCGATCTACTCCACCTTCCTGCAGCGCGGCTACGACCAGGTGATTCACGATGTGGCCATTCAGAATCTGCCGGTGATGTTCGCGGTGGACCGGGCCGGTGTGGTGGGGGCGGACGGGGCGACGCATACCGGCGCCTTCGACATCCCCTTCCTGCGCTGCGTGCCCAATCTCAGCGTGCTCGCCCCGGCCGACGAAAACGAATGCCGGCAACTGCTCACCACGGCCTACCGCCACGATGGTCCTGCGGCCGTGCGCTACCCGCGCGGCAGCGGTGCTGGCGTGGCCGTGCAGACCTCGCTCACCGAATTGCCCTGGGGGAAATCGCAGCCGCGGCGCGCCAGTGCCGCCAAGCCGGGACAGCGCATCGCCATACTCGCTTTCGGCCCGGTGCTCTACGCCGCGCTACAGGCGGCTGAAGAGTTCGACGCCAGCGTGATCAATATGCGCTTTGTGAAACCGCTCGATACGGCGGCGCTGCTGGCCGCTGCAAGCAGCCACGATGCCCTGGTCACCCTGGAAGAAGGGGTGGTCAGTGGCGGGGCGGGCTCGGCCTGTCTGGAGGCACTGCAGGCTGCGGGCGTTGAGATTCCGGTGCTCAACCTCGGTCTGCCCGACGCCTGGCTGGAACATGGCGACCCCGCGCAAATCACCACTGACATCGGGCTGGACGCCGCGGGCATTGCCGCGAGCGTGCGCAAACGCTTTGGCGCCTTGCTCAGCCCGGCTGGACGTCAGCGCGCGGCCAACGAATAAAACCTCACGGTGTGCCGAGGCACTGGCCGAGGTTATTCGCCAGATTGCGCATCAGCTGGGTATAGCCTTCCAGGCCCAGCGGGCCCTTGGCGCCAAGCGGGTCGAGTGTGCCGATTCGCGCCTGGGTTCCCTCGATCAAGGTCTGCACCAGACGCGGTTCGAACTGAGGCTCGGCAAACACGCAGACCACGCCCAGCGACTTGATCTTGTCGCGCATCTGACTCACGCGTCGCGCATTGGCCATGGCGTCGGGGCTGACCAGAATCGAGCCGACCGCACGCAGCCCGAAGGCATGTTCGAAGTATTGATAAGCGTCGTGAAACACGATGAAGGGCTTGCTTTTGACCGGGGCGAGTTGCGCGGTGAGTTCCGCCGTCATGGCATCGATGCGCTGCACCGCCTGCTCTGCATTGGCCTGGTATTGCGGCGCATGTTGCGGGTCTTTCGCTGCCAGCGCGCGGGCCGCGGTGCGCACGATGACCTTGGCATTGGTGGGCGACAGCCAGAGATGGCCATCGAAGCTGCCGGTGTGCATCGGGTCATGTTCGTCGCTGTGTTCATGCTCGTCGCCGTGGTCGTGCGACACCGCCAGCTTCGGGGCAGGGCGCTTGCGTTCCCAGTCGCCGCCCGTGCGCGCGGGCAACAAGTCCATGCCGGGCTGGGTGGAAAGCGTGGCCACCTGGGTCGATTTGGGCAGCGCCTTGGTGATCTTGATCAGCGCAGGCTCGACGTCCGGCCCGATCCAGAACAGAAGCTGCGCCTGTTCGGCGCTGGCCCGCTCCGAGGGCTTGAACGCATAGGTGTGGGGCGAATTTCCCGGCGGAATCAGCACCGTGGGTTTGCCCACCCCGGCCATGACGGCCGCCACCAGATCGGCCACGGGTTTGATACTCACCGCGACCCGCGGCGTTTCAGCCTGCGCCCCCAGCGGGGTCAGGGTTGCAGCGATCAAAGCCGAAAGGGATAAGAGGCGTCGTAGGAAGATCATTTTGAACGATGACGTGGAGAAAGTAATTAGTTACAATATAACACTTGCAACAGAAAATAACGCCCTTGTCTCTCACAGAACCCCTTATCGCCCTCGAGGGCATCCATGTGCAACGTCACGGTCACGCCCTGCTCACCGACGTCAGCCTGCGCGTGCTGCCGCGTCAGATCGTGACGCTGGTCGGCCCAAATGGTGCGGGCAAGACCACCTTGGTGCGCGTGCTGCTCGGCTTGATGACCGCGGATCGCGGCGTCGTGCGGCGGCGTAGCGGGCTGCGCGTGGGCTATGTGCCGCAGCGTTTTACCCCGCCGCCCAGCCTGCCGATGGATGTGGACGGTTTTCTGCGTCTGGCGGGCCCGAGTACCGAGCCGCAGCGCGAGCAGCGGCTGGCAGAGAACGGCGCCGGCGATCTGCTGCGGCGGCCGCTGCGGGCGCTTTCCGGCGGAGAAATGCAGCGGGTACTGCTCGCCCGGGCGATGCTGCGCGAGCCCGATTTGTTGGTGCTCGACGAACCGGCGCAAGGGCTCGATGTGCAGGGCCAGCAGGAGTTCTATGCCTTGATCGCCCGCCTGCGTGACTCATCCGGTTGTGGCGTGCTGCTGGTTTCGCACGATCTGCATCTGGTCATGGCCGCCACCGACGAGGTGGTTTGCCTGGAGCGCCATGTGTGCTGCGTGGGGCGGCCCGAAGACATCAGCGTGCATCCGGAGTACCTGCGACTTTTCGGGCGCGATCTGGCCGGGCTGGCGGTCTATCGTCATCACCACGATCATCATCACGATCTGCACGGCAATATCGTGCCCGATGCAGCCGAAGGACGGACGCCCCATGACTGAATTCCTGCTGCCTGATTTCGTCTGGCGCGCCTTGATCGGCGGCGTGGGCGTGGCGCTGTTGGCAGGGCCGCTGGGTTGCTTTGTGGTGTGGCGCCGCATGGCCTACTTCGGCGAAACGCTGGCGCACTCGGCCTTTCTGGGCGTGGCGCTGGGGCTGCTGCTGCACCTCGATCCGGTCATCGGCGTGCTCGCGGTAAGCGTGGTCATCGCCCTCGTTCTGGCGCGGCGACAACCGGCTGAAGGCATTGCCGAAGATACGCTGCTCGGTCTGCTGGCGCACACCAGTCTGGCGCTGGGCTTGGTGGTGCTGGCCTTCATGGAGGACGTACGCGTCGATTTGTTCTCTTACCTGTTCGGCGACATCCTGGCGCTCAGGGCGGCGGATTTGGGTTGGATTCTTCTGATCGACGTTGTGGGCCTGTCTTTGCTGGCCTGGCTGTGGCAGGGCTTGCTGGCGCTCACCGTGCATGAAGAACTCGCCGCCGTCGAGGGGCGGCGGGTGAAATGGCTGCAACTGGCGTTCATGCTGGTGCTGGCGGTTTTCGTCGCGCTGGCGATGAAACTCGTGGGTATTTTGCTCACCGTCGCCATGCTCATCATTCCGGCGGCGGCGGCGCGGCGACTGGCGCGCACGCCGGTGCAGATGGCGCTGGGGGCGGCCGCAATCGGTGCTGTCGCCGTCCTGCTGGGGCTGCTGGCCTCACTGCATTCCGACCTGCCCTCGGGCCCCGCCATGGTGGTCGCGGCGGCGCTGCTGTTTCTGCTGCTGCGGGTGCTCCCGCAGCGCGGCTGACCCAAATCGTCCCACTCGGCGTTGCAAATGCGCGCCGTGCCGACGGGCACGGCTGTGCTTTGCGCCTTGATTGGAACCCTTTGGGCGCGCTGCTCGGCCACGCCGGATTCATTCACACCCTCTGGCGCCGCCATTTCCGCAGACCGGACAAGGATGTGCGCTGTCCGGGATAATCCGAGAACTTTTCTCAACTATGCTCCGGCCGGGCGATACCGAACCCCATCGGCGCAGCCCCACCCGTCATCCCATGAACAAACCCTTTGAAGCCATTCCGGATATCCAGAGCACTGTGGACGAGCGCCATATCGCGATCCAGCGGGTCGGGGTCAAGGGCTTGCGCTATCCGCTCAATGTGCGTCTGCGCGACGGCAGCATTCACCCGAGCATCGCCCAGGTAACGGCCGACGTCGCGCTGCCCGCCGAGAAAAAGGGCACGCATATGTCGCGCTTCGTCGAACTGCTCGAAGCCATGCCCGAGGCGATGGACGCGCAGGCGTTTGCCGCGCTCACCCGGCAGATGCTGCCCAAGCTCAATGCCACGGCGGGGCGTCTGGAATTCGCCTTCACCCTGTTTCTGCGCAAAACCGCACCGGTCTCGGGCGTGCAAAGCCTGCTCGACTACGAAGCGGGGTGGATCGCCCAAGCGCGCGGCGATCAACTCAAGCTGACCGCCAAGGTGATGGTGCCGGTGAAATCGCTGTGCCCGTGTTCGAAGGAAATCTCGGATTACGGCGCGCACAACCAGCGCTCGCACATCACCATCACGGCCGAACTGCTTCAGCCGGTGGCGCTGGAAGAACTCATCCGCATTGCCGAGGAAGAGGCGTCGTGCGAGATCTGGGGCCTGCTCAAGCGCCCGGACGAAAAATATGTCACCGAGCACGCCTACGAAAATCCCAAATTCGTCGAGGATCTGGTGCGTGATGTTGCCGCCCGGCTCAATGCCGATCCGCGCATCGGGCACTACGTGGCCGAGGCGGAGAACTTTGAGTCCATCCACAATCACTCGGCCTACGCGCTGATCGAGCGGGTTTGAGCGGCGTCATTCGAGCTCGCGCAAGGCCTTGAGACGGTAGAGGGTCTCAAGCGCCTGACGCGGCGTGAGGGTGTCGGGATCGGTGTCATCGAGCGCCTCGATTAGCGCTTCGTGAGTGGGGGCTGGCGCTGGCTCTGCTTCATCGATTTCTGCAGACGCGGCAAACAAATCGAGCTGCGCTTCCTGTTGCTGATGCTGGCGCTCTAGCGCGTCGAGCCGCTTGCGGGCGTCGCGGATGACGGCAGGCGGCACCCCCGCCAACTGGGCGACCTGCACGCCATAGCTGCGGCTGGCCGGCCCTTCGCGCACCTCGTGCAGAAACACAATGCCCTGCGGCGTTTCCGCTGCGCCCACATGCACATTGGCGGCCTGCGGGTGGCGCAGCACCAAGTCCGTCAACTCGAAGTAATGTGTGGCGTACAGGGTGAGGCTGCGGTTGCGGTCGTGCAACTGCGCCGCAATGGCCGCGGCCAGCGCGAGGCCGTCGAAAGTGGAGGTGCCGCGCCCGACCTCGTCCATCAACACCAGGCTGTGGGGCCTGGCCTGCCGCAGAATCGCCGCGGTTTCGGCCATTTCGACCATGAAGGTCGATTGCCCGCCGGCCAGATCGTCGGAAGCGCCGATGCGGGTGAAAATCGCGTCCAGCGGGCCGATGCGAGCGCTGCGGGCCGGGACATAGCTGCCGAGATAGGCGAGCAGGGCAATCAGCGCGGTCTGCCGCATATAAGTGGATTTGCCGCCCATGTTCGGCCCGGTGAGAATGAGCAGGCGGCGCTGTTCGTCGAGCTGGCAATCGTTGGGAATGAAGCGGTCAACCCTGCTCTCGATGACCGGATGGCGGCCACCCACGATGTCGATGCCCGGCGCCTCGACGAACTCGGGGCAGACCCAGCCGAAGGTGCTCGCGCGCTCGGCCAGGGCGGCGAGAGTGTCGAGCAGGGCGACGGCCTGTGCGGCGCGGCGGATATCGGCCAGCGCGGGTTGCAGCGCTTCGATGACGCCCTCGAACAAGACTTTCTCACGTGCCAGTGCGCGATCCTGCGCGGAAAGCGCCTTGTCCTCGAAAGCCTTGAGTTCCGGGGTGATGTAGCGCTCTGCGCCTTTGAGCGTCTGGCGGCGACGGTAGTCGTCGGGCACTTTGTCGGTTTGGCCGTGGGTGACTTCGATGAAAAACCCATGAACCTTGTTGTATTGCACCCGCAGATTGGCGATGCCGGTGCGCGCGCGCTCGCGCTGTTCCAACTCCATGAGAAAGCTGCCGCAGTCGGTGTCGATGGCGCGGAGTTCGTCGAGTTCGGCATCGAAATCGGCCGCGATCACACCGCCATCGCGCAGATTCAGCGCGGGTTCGGCCGCGATGGCGCGTTGCAGCAAGGCGGCGGGTTCGGGCGGCAAATCAAGCTGCGCATCAATGGTTTGCAGCAAGGCGCAGCGCTCGAACGCGGCCGCCTGGCGACGCAGTGCAGGCAGGCGCTGCAGGCCGTCGCGCAACGCCGACAGTTCGCGCGGCTTGGCCTGCTTCAGCGCGATGCGCGCGGCAATGCGCTCCAGATCGGCCATGCCGCGCAGGCTGCCACGCAATGCCGCCAAGTCGCCGTCGATCAGTGCCTGCAAAGCGGCGTGGCGCGCGCGGGCGACGTTGGCGTCACGCGGTGGCGCCTGCAGCCAGTCGCGCAGCAGGCGGCTGCCCGCCGCAGTCTGACAACTGTCGAGATGGGAAAGCAGCGTGGGGCTGTCTTCGCCGCGCAAGGGTTGCAGAATCTCCAGATTCCGGCGGGCCACGGCGTCCAGCCGCAGACTGTGTTCGGCTCGCTCAACGCGCAGATCGGCCAGCAGGGGCAGCGTGCCACCCTGGGTCTGCTCGGCGTAGGTCAACAAGGCGGCAGCGGCGGCGTGTGCCGCGCCCAGGGCTTGCGCGCCGAACCCGTCGAGATGCGCCACCTGCAGCTGCGCGCAGAGCTTGCGCAGACCGAGCGCGGCGTCGAAATGCCATTCCGGTCGCTCGGTCGTATGGGGCCAACGAGGTTCGTTCGGCAGGCTTTGGTGTTGCGGCCACAACACCTCGGCAGGCGCGATGCGGGCCAGCCAGTCGGGCAGGGCGGCCGCTTCGCACTGCGCCAGGGTGAGGCCGCCGCCGGTCAGCGCCATCCACGCCAGCCCCCATTCGCCACGCGCCGTTTTCGGCGGCGCAATGGCCAGCAGAATGGCGTCGCGCTTGTCGTCGAGCAGCGTCTGTTCGGTGAGCGTGCCCGGTGTGACCACCCGCACCACACGGCGTTCGACCAGCCCCTTGGCCTGCGCCGGATCGCCGATCTGCTCACAGATCGCCGCTGACTCACCGAGCTTGACGAGTTTGGCCAGATAGCCATCGAGCGCCTGCGCCGGCACCCCAGCCATGATGACCGGCTCGCCCGCCGACTGACCGCGCCGGGTCAGCGTGATGTCGAGCAGCCGCGCGGCCTTCTCAGCGTCGTCGTAAAACAGTTCGTAGAAATCGCCCATGCGACACAACAGCAGCGTGCCGGGATGCTCCGCCTTCATGCGCAGGTATTGCTGCATCAGCGGTGTGTGCGCGGAAATGCTACTCAATTGATTTCCTTGATAAAATTTTCTAAGTTATTGTTAATAAGTGGTGTTTTCAGCATATCGAGCGCGTGGCGAGAGCCTGAGAAATCGGAACATCGACCTGCGAAACATCTCTGCACTAATGATTCAGGCGTAGCTTTTTGGGCGTTGATAAAAAAGTTACGCCAAAAATTTCTCCTCCCAGAAAAACTTACGCTGACTTCTGTGCCGATTATGGAGTTTGGCGCGCGCTGCTCTCATGCTCTTTCCGGGAAAGCTCATGGCGCCAACACCGGGCAAATGCCAGAGCCCAACGGTACGCGATGTTTGCGATATCTATCTGAGAGAGCACATCAAGAATCGAGCCGAAAAGGGGAGGGTGGAGATTCGTCGGACGTTCGATTTGATGCTTGCAGGCATTGCCGACCTCGATGCCGCCACAGTCACCCGCAAGGTCGCATCAGTTCATCTCAGCGATTCGACCACATCCCAGTGCAGGCGGCGATCCTGCAAGGAATTGAGGGCGGCCTGGAACACCGCCCGGATTCCGGCGATCTTCCGCAGACCACGCCAAATGGGTGGCGTTCGGCGCTCCGCGGCAAACTCAAGTCCAAAGAGCGCGCGAAGCTGGTCGATGAGTCGCAAGGGCAACGGCTGGGATCATCTGCCGACCGAGAGCCTGTGGGTCAGCCCGATGAAGTTCGAAGCAAACTGGCACGCGGGCCAGTCAAAACAAGCCGCGTAACCAGGTGGCTTTGGACTATGTCGAACAGGGGCAAGGTCTCTGCTTCGATCGGCTCACCCCGCGCAGCATGACAGTTGTGTCACATCCTTGGTGAAGGTCTGGGCGGCCAACTTCAGGCCTTCGACCATGGTCAGGTAGGGGAACAACTGATCGGCCAGTTGCTGCACCGTCATGCGGTTGCGAATGGCGAGCGCAGCCGTCTGGATGAGTTCGCCTGCCTCGGCGGCCACCGCCTGGACGCCGAGCAGGCGTCCGCTTTGCGCCTCGGCGACAAGCTTGATGAAGCCGCGCGTATCGAAGTTGGCCAGGGCGCGGGGGACGTTGTCCAGGCTCAGCGTGCGGCTGTCGGTCTGGATGCCTTGTCGCTGCGCCTGCGCCTCGCTCAGTCCCACCGTGGCCACTTGCGGGTCGGTGAACACCACGGCCGGCATGGCCGAGAGGTCGAGCGTCGCCTCGCCGCCGGTCATGTTGACGGCCGCACGCGTGCCCCCGGCTGCGGCCACATAGACGAATTGCGGCTGATCGGTGCAGTCGCCTGCGGCGTAGATGTGCGGCACATTGGTGCGCAAGTGGTCATCGACCACGATGGCGCCGTGCGCATCGCATTGCACGCCTGCAGCGTGCAGATCGAGCGCCGCGGTGTTGGGCGCGCGGCCCGTGGCCACCAGCAGGCGCTCGGCGCGGATCTCGCCTTGGTTCGTGCTCAGCGCGAAGCAGCCGTCGGCGTAGGCTGCCGCGCTGACTTGGGCGTGAGTCAGCACGGTGAGGCCCTCTTCGCGCAGTACGGCGGTCAACGCCTCGCCGATGGCCGGGTCGTCGCGCGACAGCAGGGTGTTGCGCGCAAGCAGGGTGACCTGGCTGCCCAGGCGGGAGTAGGCCTGGGCCAGCTCCAGCGCGACGACCGATGAGCCGATGACCGCCAGGCGCGGCGGAATCGTATCGGCCTCCAGCGCCTCGGTCGACGTCCAGTACGGCGTGGCCTTCAGTCCCGCAATCGGAGGAATGGACGGGCTGGCGCCGGTGGCGATGAGGCAGCGGTCGAAGCTCACCTGGCGTGTGCTGCCGTCGTGCAGGGTCACGGCCAGCGTTCGGTCGTCCTGGAACCGGGCGGCGCCGCGCAGGGTCGCGATGGCGGGCTGCCCGTCCAAAATGCTTTCATACTTGGCGTGGCGCAGCTCATCCACCCGCGCCTGCTGCTGCGCGAGCAGTCTGTCGCGCAGGATGGTGGGCGTACAAGGTTGGATGCCGGCGTCGAATGGGCTGTGGCGGCGCAGATGGGCGATGTGCGCTGCGCGGATCATGATCTTGGACGGCACACAGCCGACGTTGACGCAGGTGCCGCCGATCACCCCGCGTTCGATCAGCGTGACGTGCGCGCCGCTGTCGGCCGCCTTGATCGCCGCAGCCATCGCCGCGCCGCCGCTGCCGATGACGGCGATGCGCAGACCGCTGGCGTCAGCGCGGGCAGGAGGGGTAGAACGGGCCGAGTCGGTTGAACCGTGCGACGGCAACGGCGCGCGATCCGCCTGCTTCGCCGCGTAGCCGGCCTTGGCCACGGCCGCAGCCATCGCGTCGAACGAAATGCAGTCATCGGCCACGACTTCGGCCATCCCCTGCGGGTACGACACCTGCGCGGATTTCACGCCCGGCAGCGTTTCCAGGGCGTGTTTGACGTGGGCGGCGCAGGCGTTGCAGGTCATGCCGCTGATGCTCAGGATTTCCATGGGCTTCTCTTCGGGTTGGAGGGGGCCGGTTCAGATCGGCCGGTCGCGTGCGCTGTGGCCGCAGCAAAGCGCGATCGGCTCATCACAGACGGCTTATTGCACGACCGTCGAGGGATAGCCCGCATCGGTGGTGGCTTTGATCAGGGTCTTGACGTTGGTCTTGGCATTGTCGAAGGTGATCACGGCGTCTTTTTTCATCTCATCCACGCTGACTTTTTCCACGCCGGGAACGGCGGTCAGCGCCTTGTGCACGGTGATCGGGCAGACCCCGCAGGTCATGCCCGGCACGGCGAGGGTCACGGTCTGCTCTGCAGCCCAGGCAGGGGCACTGAAAACGCAGGCGGCGGCAATAGCAGTCAGGAGCTTGTTCATGTGGATTCCTTTCGATTCAATAAAACAGGGGAGCGACATAGGGAAACGACAGCGCCACGACGATCAGCGCGGCGACGATCCAGAACAGCAGCCGGTAGGTGGCGTTGACCTGGGGAATGGCGCAGACCTCGCCCGGTTTGCAGGCTGCAGGCGCTCTGAACAGGCGGCGCCAGGCGAAGAACAGGGCGATGAGAGCCGCGCCGATGAAAATCGGCCGATACGGTTCGAGCAGGGTGAGGTTGCCGATCCACGCGCCGCTGATGCCCAGCGACAGCAGGATCAGCGGGCCCAGGCAGCAGGTCGAGGCCAGGATGGCCGCGAGCCCGCCGGCAAACAGCGCGCCGCGCCCGGTGGGCGCGTGTGGTGGTCTGGATTGCGACATGCCGAAACTCCATGGAGTGGACGATGTCGGCACTGTAGAGCCGTACCAAAGTACGGAGTCAAGCAGCATCGCGCTTTGGTTGACAAGGCGGCATGGCCTTTGCCGTTCAGCCCGACGCACGGCCGCTGGAACCTGGCTGCTCAGGGATCGTGAACCTCGCCGTGGAGCGCGTCGATCAGGGGGCAGGACATGGAGCCATAGCTCACGCGCCTGGTCGCAGTGCATGCCGTCATCGAGCTGCAGCAAACCGGCAATCTCGTCGAGGCTGAAGCCCAGACCTTGGGCCGATTTGATGAAACGCAGGCGGGCAACGTCACCGGGCCCGTAATGACGGAAGCTTCCCTGGGTTCGCTCGGGTTCACCCAGCAAGCCCTTGCGCTGGTAGAACCGGATGGTTTCGACGTTGACGCCGACCGCCTTGGCGACGGCGCCGATGGTCAAACCATTTGAATTAAGTTGCATCATCTTGGCTCCGATTGATCGTCATGCTTTCTAAGTGCGATCGCGTGTAGCCTTTGCGATCGTTGCGACTGGAGAGCTGCGCCCCTATGGCTGCATTATTCTCAAAAAGGGGTGCGGCTCTGAGGGGCGAATGAAACCTAACCTCAAATGCCGAACGGCTGTTGATTCAGACCCTGGATTCGGCCACGATGCGCACCACGATCTTGCCCTTTGCCTCGCGCTGGCTGAGCCGCAGAAGGGCTTGTGTGGCGTGCTCCAAACCCAGCTGTTCCGTGATTTCCGGGCGCACACTCCCAGCCACAAACCACTGCAGCAATTGCCGCACGTTGGCGGCATGCTGCCTGGGGTTGCGCTGCAAGGCCTCGCCCCAGTACACGCCGAGAATCTGGCGCTCCTTCAGTAGCGCCAGATTCAGTGGGATGCGGGGAATGTCGCCCGCAGCGAAACCCACCACAAGATAGCGGCCACGCCAAGCCGTGGCGCGCAGCGCGGCTTCGGCGTAAACGCCTCCCACAGGATCCAGCACCACGTCGGCGCCTTTGCCGTCTGTCAGTTCCATCAGGCGTTGGCGCAGGTCCTCGCTGGCATAGTCCAGCAGCGTGTCAGCGCCATGCTGCTGCGCCAATTCCAGCTTGGCCTTGCTCGAAGCTGCGGCGATCACCCGCGCGCCCATGGCCTTGGCAATGTCAACTGCGGCCAACCCCACGCCGCCACCCGCACCCAGCACGGCCAAGGTCTCGCCGGGTTGCAACTGTGCGACGTCTTTAAGCGCATGGATGCAGGTGCCGTAAGTCAGCATGAACGCCGCGCCCTGCTCGAACGACATGCCGGACGGCAAAGGCATGATGCGCTGCGCATCCACTGCGCAGCGCTCGGCCAGGCCGCCGTGACCGGCGAAGGCGATGACGGCATCGCCAGGTTTGTAGGCCGTCACGTCTGCGCCCACCTGGAGGATGATTCCGGAGAACTCGGCGCCGGGTGAAAAAGGTAGGGCAGGCTTGGCTTGGTAAAGGCCCTGGACGATGAGCGCATCAGGGAAGTTCAGTGCGCAGGCACGCACTGCAACCACCACCTCGCCAGCTGCCGGCGCTGGATCGGGGGCATCTTGCAGCCGCAAGGTATCAATCGGGCCATAGGCTGTGCAGAGCAAGGCTTTCATCGTGACGCCTCCGCTGCCTCGCTTGGCGTGGACGCGGCAGGCGGGGTGAGTGGCGTGGGGTTGCGGCCCAGCACCATATCCTGAGCGCGCAACTCCACCGCCTGCAGAATTTTGCGGTGCGGCACGATGTAGAACTGGCCTTGCTCTATGGCCGCGAAGGTGATGCCCGCAATGTCGTCAGGCGTGAGCTTGCCGGACTGCACCGCTTGGGCCATGCGCTGGGCATAGGCGGCCGATTGCGGCGTCAACTCGGGTTCGGTGCCGAAACGCGGCTGGCGGTGGCGCGCACTCTGGTTGATGCCGGTGGGTACCCAGGCCGGACAAAGCACCGAGACACCGACTTGCGATGCCTGCTCGGCAAGCTCCGCATACAAGGTTTCCGACAAGGTGACCACGCCGTGCTTGCTCACGTTGTAGGCCGCCATGCCGGGACTGGACACCAAGCCTGCTGCGGAGGCGGTGTTCACCACATGGCTGGGCTCGCTTTGCCGTTGCATGCGCGGCACGAAATGGCGAATGCCGTGAACCACGCTCATCAGGTTGACGCCCAGCACCCATTCCCAGTCGGCGGTGCTGTGCTCGGTGGTCAAGCGGCTGTAGCCCACGCCAGCGTTGTTGCACAGCAGGTGCACAGCGCCGAAGCGGGCAAAACTGGCATCGGCCAGGGCTGCCACATCGGCCTCGCGGCTGACATCGGCGGCCTGCAGCAGCAGGCGCTCGGGCGGCAGGTCGAGGCTCGCTGCAGCGTGGTGCAAGCGTTCGGTGTCGAGGTCGGTCAGCACCAGCTTCATATTGCGCCTGGCCGCCTGCCGCGCCAGGGCGAGACCAATACCACCGGCGGCCCCGGTAATGACAGCAATGTTGTCTTGGTAGATTTGCATGGTGGTTTTGTGAGTGGGTTTCAGGAGCAGCCTGACGTTCAGTCGGGGTCGAACACGATGACGCCACGGGCGTTGTGCCCGGCTTGCAAGTCGGCGAAGGCTTGCGCGGCTTGTTCGATGGTGTAGCGCTGGGTGATGAGTTCGTCGAGCTTCAGCCGTCCGCTGCGGTAGAGCGCAATCAGCCGCGGAAAGTCCTGGCGCGGTCGCGCCGAGCCATACATGCTGCCGGTGAGGGTTTTTTCCTCAAAGGTCAGGCTGGCGGTGCGCACGCTGGTGGTGTCGGCCTGCGCCGCCACACCGACCACCACGGCAGTTCCGCCTTTGCGTAAGCTGGCGTAGGCTTGTGCGACGAGCACTCCCAAGCCGACACACTCGAAGGCGTAGTCCACGCCGCCGCCTGTGAGCTTCTTGATGATCTTGACCACATTCGAATCGGTGCTGGCGTCGATGGTGTGCGTGGCGCCGAACAGGCGGGCGAATTCAAGCTTGTGCGCCATGGTGTCCACGGCGATGATGCTTGCGGCTCCTGCGATGGAACTGCCTTGAATGGCGTTCAAACCCACACCACCGCAGCCAAACACGACCACGCTGGAGCCGGCCTCCACCCGCGCGGTGTTGAAGGCCGCGCCCACGCCAGTCATCACGCCACATGCAATCAAACAGGCTGGTTCCAGCGGCATGGCAGCGTCGATTTTCACCACGTTGTCAACATGCAGTGTGGCGAATTCGGCCATCACGCCGCAACCTGAGAACACCGAAAGCGGCTGGTTGTCCGTGTCGAAGCTGCGTACGCTGCCATCGGGCAGCGTGGTCAAGGTTCTGGCAGCCTGATCACATAATTGCGGCCGACCGGTCTGACAATAGCGGCAGTGGCCACACATGCTGACGAAGGAAGTCACCACGGAATCGCCAACGGCAAGCTCGGTCACGCCTTCGCCGATCTCGACGACGACGCCTGCGCCCTCGTGCCCCAGCACCAAAGGCGGCGGCATGGGAATGGTGCCATTCGTCGCCGAGAGGTCGCTGTGGCACACCCCACAAGCGGCTAGGCGGATGGTGACTTCGTTGCGGCGCGGCGGCTCGACGTGGATGGTCTCAACTTCAAACGGCCGATCCGGTCCACGGCAGACAACGGCGCGGGCATTGCGTACGGGCATGGCTGGACTCCAGAGTGCGTCAGGCTGCGCGCAGGCTGTTGGCGTAGCGCTGCAAATGGCTGTCGCTATCGTGCAGCCAGAGTTCGATGACGGTGAGTCGCTTGAACCAATGGCTTACCTGCATCTCGTCGGTCATGCCCATGCCGCCGTGCAATTGCACGGCCTGTTGCGACACATAGCTGCAAGCCTGGCCGACACGGGCTTTAGCGGCCGCCAGAAGTCGGGTGCGGTGCACGGCGTCGCCCTGTGTGCAGACATCGGCGGCAAGCAAGGCCATGGATCGTGCCTGCTCAAGCTCCATCCACATGCGCACGGCGCGGTGTTGCAGCACCTGAAAGCGGCCTATGGGCTGGCCGAATTGTTGGCGTGTGTTGAGGTAAGTCACAGTGGCGTCCAGCGTGGCTTGAAGGATGCCGACGGCCTCGGCGCACAGTGCGGCGAGCCAGACATCGCGCATGGCGCCGTATAGCGCAGCGCCCTGGCCGGGCCGGTCGATGCGGGCTGCAGCAGGCAGGCGCACGCCGTCGAACGTCACGTTGGCGGCACGCTGGCCGTCGAGCAGGGGATAGGCGCGGAGATGCACGCCGCTGCTGCCTGGCTCCACTGCGAGCCAAGCCATTTGTCCATCACCAGCTGTTGCCGAGACCAGCAGGACATCGGCAAACTGCGCTTGCAGCACCAAACTCTTGGCGCCGTGCAGCAGCCAGCCATCGCCGTCGTGTCGCGCCTGGGTTTGCGGTTGCTCGGTGGCGAAGCCATGCTCGGCTTCGAAGTGCGCAGGCGTGGCAATCGCTCGGCCTTCAGCCATACGCGGCAACCAGGCACGCGCTGCTGCCGTCTCGCTGCACCCGCTGAGCAGATGCGTTGCTAGAAGGCTGCTTGCGACCACGGGCTCCAAGGGTAGCGCCGGCGCCAGAGTCTGCAGCGCATGCAAGCCATCCTGCACACTTGCGCCCAGGCCGCCAAATGTCTCGGGCACCAGCAGCGCGGTTATGCCAAGCTCGGCCAGCAGGGCCCAGGACTGCGGGCTGAAACCCGCGCCAGCCGCAAGCGCGCGGCGCTGTTCGAAGCTGTAGTCGCGCTGCATGAAGCGCTCCAGGGCGTCAGCCAGTTGGCTTTGTTGTTCCGTTGCGTGCCACTGCATGGTGCGCCTCCTCACAGGCCCAGCGCACGCGCCAGGATGCCGTTTTGAATTTCGTTGCTGCCACCAAAGATGGAAAGCTTGCGCCAATTGGCGTATTGCGCGGCCAGCCTGCCACTCTCGTCCTCGCCTTTGTTCCCGGAATCCGGCGTCTGGAATTCGAAGGACAGGGCGCGATGACCCGCGGCGTGCATCAGCAGCTCAGCCACACGCTGTTGCAACTCACTGCCCAGCACCTTGAGCATCGAGCTTTCCGGTCCGGGTGGGCCTTCGCGTTGCAGCATGCGCAGTTGCGTGATTTCCAGCGCCAACAGGTCGATCTCCAGTTGGGCAATGCGTGACGCGAACAGCGGATCATCCAGCAGCGTTCTCCCTGGCTTCGATTCACGCGCTACCAGATCTTTCAGCCGCGACAGTTCCCGCTTGGCGATGCCGACTCCGGCAATATTGCTGCGCTCATGCCCAAGCAGATATTTGGCAATGGTCCAACCCTGGTTTTCATCGCCGACACGGTTGGCCACGGGCACGCGCACCGCGTCGAGCCAGACTTCGTTCACCTCGTGCTCACCGTCCAGAGTGATGATGGGACGCACGCTGACGCCGGGCGAACGCATGTCGATCAGCAGGAAGGAAATACCCTGCTGTGGCTTGGCTTCCGTGTCGGTGCGTACCAGACAGAACATCCAGTCTGCGTATTGCCCGAGCGTGGTCCAGGTCTTCTGGCCGGTAACGATATAGTCGTCACCATCACGCACTGCGCGGGTTTTGAGCGATGCCAGATCCGAGCCAGCGCCTGGTTCGGAATAGCCCTGACACCACCACACATCTCCACTGACAATGCCAGGTAGCAGCGTCTTGCGCTGCGTCTCCGTACCAAAACGCATCAGTACAGGGGCCAGCATCTTGAGGCCGAATGGCAGTTGTCGCGGCGCTCCGGCCCGGGCACATTCCTCATCGAAAATGGCTTGCTGCACGGCGTTCCACGAGGTGCCGCCATACTGCAACGGCCAGTTGGGCGCGCCCCATCCATGGGCGTGGAGGATGCGTTGCCAGAGAACAAAATCGTCTTTGTTCAAACGTAAGCCATGCAGAACCTTGTGGCGTAGCGATGCGGGCAGTTTGTCATGCAGGAATGCACGAACTTCAGCGCGAAACGGTGCGTATTCCGGAGTGAAATCGGGTTCGAAATCCATGTTCATCTGGCGTACCTGTCTAGGTCGTAAATGCCTGAATGCCGGTCTGCGCGCACCATTGGATTAGTGCGTGCATCTCTTCTTGTGTGCGAGTTTGCAGGCCGTCAGGATCGGAGCCGTATTCAATCTCCGACAGGCCGAAAGAGCCGATTTTTGCCTTGCCGTAAATTGGCGGTAGCGGGGAATCCGGCAATCCCATGTCGCCAAAGGCGTGGAACAGCCCAGGGTCGTTGGTTTCATGGCGGACGGCCTGCAACATCTTGGGGCAAGTTCTCGTGCACAAAACTCGGGCGCGGCACCATGCACAGCACGCTTGTCGACCGAGATTTGCAACTCCAGCTGCAAGGAATCGTCCCCATGAAAATGGCGGGCTGACCATAAAAAAGTATGAAAATTTGATGAAAGTCGAATCAATGTAAAAACTGCTGTGCGGAATAATGTTCCGTGAAATATGATGTCGATTGTTCGACTTGCCTTCCGGCGTGTCAAGGCTGGGGTCAGTTCATCACGATGCACTCGACGATGCTTCGTGCGCGATGACTCTGATCACCAGACACCGCTCGGCGTGGCAACGACTATCAAAACAGCACAACACCGACACAGCTCATGAACGCGCGCCGCATCAACACCGAGTCAATCCAGGCAGCAGCCCCTGGCGACACCGTACCCAAGGACGAGCGGCAGTTCGTCACTGCCTTAGCGCGCGGCCTGGAGGTGCTGTCGAGCTTTCGCTCACGCGACAAGGCGCTAGGCAATCTGGATATCGCCCAGCGCTGCAAGCTGCCCAAGTCCACGGTTTCGCGCCTGACCTACACGCTCACGCGATTGGGCTACTTGACGCAAGACGCAGACAGCGGCAAGTACCGACTCGGGGCCGCGACGCTATCGCTGGGCAGCACGGTACTGGCACGCATGGACATTCGCCAAATCGCCAGGCCTCTGATGCAGGAACTGGCCGATGCATCCAAGGGTATGGTGTCGCTGGGAACCCGCGATCGGCTCTCGCTGATTTACGTGGAAAACTGCCGCAGCGTTTCGGCGCTGACCCTGAGTCTGGACGTGGGCTCGCGTATCCCTATTGCCACCACGGCCATGGGGCGCGCTTACCTTGCCGTGGCTGGCGAGCGTGAGCGTGCGGCCATTTTCGACGACCTCGCTGCGCTTGATGAGTTGGCGTGGCCGACGCTCAAGCGCGGTATCGACAGGGCGCTGAGCGACTATCGCAACCTCGGTGTGGCCTGCTCGTTCGGCGACTGGCAGCCAGACGTGAACGCCATCGCCGTGGGTTTTGACCCCGGCAATGGCATGCCGCTAATGGCAATGAATTGCGGTGGCCCGGCGTTCCAGTTGACACCCGATTTTCTGCTCAATGAGGTGCGCCCAAAACTCCTCGCCATAGTGCAGCATCTGGAAGGTTTGGCGACCCGCTAAGTCAGTTCGACCTGAGCAAGTAGCAGCTCAGGTTGCCGCCAGAAAACTGCGTATGGCGGCCTCAACCGCATCGGGTTCCTCATGCACCACCCAGTGCGAAGCACCCGGCACACGGTAAATATGCAAGTCGGGCACCACGGCTCCAAGATCTTCGAGTAGCACGGGCAGCAGCGCCTGATCTTGCTCACCCCAAATGTCGAGCGTGGGCATGGGCACGAGAAAATCCTCAGGGTCAAGCTTCAAGCCCGCTGCTCCAGCCTGCCCGGCAGTGGGCGGCACCAAGGGAGATGCGCGGTAATAGTTGAGCATCGCGTCCATTGCCCCGGGCCGATTCCAGGCCTGTTTGTAGAGTGAGTATTCCGGCCCAACGTGACCGGTGATTCCGGGAACGTGACCGATAGCCCGGCGAAGGTGAGCGGGAGGATTCCGGGAACGTGACCGGTGATTCCG
>NZ_NCKP01000019.1:0-37145 GCF_002282795.1 Thiomonas sp. 13-64-67 | reverse complement strand
GCGGTCCAGGCTTTGCAGCAGCTCGGCCAGCCCCTGCGCGCTCAGGTCGCGTTGTTGAATCAGCAGCGCCGCATCGCGGCCTGCGAGAAATTTCGCGTTCACCGTCTGGTGGTCATCGACCGCATGGGGGAACGGCACGAACAGCGCTGCCACACCGGCGCAGGCCACTTCGGTCACGGTCGAGGCACCGGCGCGGCAGATCACCAGATCGGCCTGCGCATAAGCCGCGGCCATGTCGTCGATGAAGGCCACGCAGTCGGCTTGCACCCCAGCGTCGAGATAAGCCTGTTGCAGGGTCGGCAGATGCTTGGCCCCGCTTTGATGACGCACCTGCGGGCGTTCGACTGCAGGCAAAAGCGCCAGCGCCTGCGGTACCAGCGAGTTGAGCGCCTGCGCGCCGAGACTGCCGCCGACCACGAGCACCTGCAGCGGCCCGCTGCGGCCGGCGTAACGCTGCTCGGGCGAAGGCAAGGCGCAGATCTCCGCACGCACCGGATTGCCCACCCACTGCGCACCCGGCAGCGCGTCGGGAAACGCGGTGTAGCTGCGGTCGGCCAGGCGCGCGAGCACCTTGTTGGCCAGACCGGCGACGGCGTTCTGCTCATGCACCACCAGCTTGGCCCCAGCCCACACGCTCATCAAGCCACCGGGAAAGGCGATATAGCCGCCCAGCCCTTTGCCGCGCAGGCCACCGAAGCGCACCCAAAGCATGTCGAAGCCGTGACGCGGCGCGAGCTGCGCCTCCATGCCGGTGGGCGCGCCCATCCAGTACACCGTCCAGCCCGCAGCGCGCAGCCCTTCGCCCACGGCAATGCCGGGGAAGATATGACCGCCGGTGCCTCCCGCCATGATGACGGCCACTGGCGCAGCCGAGGGCGACAGGGGCAAGGCGCCGGGCCGCCCCAAGCCTTGTTCCGCCCCCTGGGGGGGGAGCGCCGCAACGCGGCGATCTCGGGGGGGGCTTTTCATACATGCCCTCCGCGCATCAGAACCCGGTTCTCGAAATCGACGCGCAGCAGCACGGCAATGGCCATGCAGTTGAGCAGCAGCGCCGAGCCGCCATAGCTCATCAGCGGCAGCGTCAGCCCCTTGGTGGGCAGCAGACCGAGGTTCACGCCGATATTGATGAACGCCTGCCCGCCGATCCACACGCCGATGCCTTGCGCCACCAGCGCGCTGTACATGCGGTCGAGCACCAGCGCCTGACGGCCGATGTCGAAGGCGCGGCGCACGATCCAGTAGAACGCGAAGATCACCACGCCGACGCCCACCAGACCCAGTTCCTCGCCGATGATGGCCAACAGAAAATCGGTGTGCGCTTCCGGCAGGTAATGCAGTTTTTCGATACTGCCGCCGAGGCCGACGCCGAACCACTCGCCGCGCCCCATGGCGATGAGTGCGTGCGAGAGCTGATAGGCGCTGCCCAGCGCATTCGATTCCGACCAGGGGTTGAGATAGGCGAAGATGCGGTCCCGCCGCCAGGGCGAGAGCACGATCATCAACACAAAGGCGCCGATCACCGCCACGCTGAACACCGAAAACAGCTTGCCATTGGCCCCGCCGAGAAACAGGATGGCCAAGGTGATGGAAGCGATGACCAGGAAGGCACCCATGTCGGGCTCGGCCAGCAGCAGCACGCCCACGATCATCATCACCGCCATCATCGGCAGGAAGGTCTTGAGCAGGCTTTGCTTGACCTCCTGCTTGCGCACCATGAAATCGGCGGCATAGATGAGCGCGGTGAGCTTGACCAGTTCGGAGGGCTGGAAGTTCAGCCCGCCGGGGAAAACCACCCAGCGCTTGGAGCCGTTCACGTCCTTGCCGATATGCGGCAACAACACGAGCACCAGCCCGATCAGCGAGAGGAAGAAAAAGCGCATCGACCATTTCTGCAGCTCGGCCATCGGAATCTGCACCACGATCCAGCTTGCCAGCAAGGCCGCCGCGATGGAGAACAGATCACGGATGAAATAGTGGTATGGCGACCACTGCGCATAGCGCGGCGAGTCGTGGAAGGAAATCGTGGCCGAATACACCATCACCAGGCCGTAGGCCAGCAGCAGCAGCGTGACCCAGACCAGGTTCTGGTCGTACTCCAGCATGCGCGAATTGCGCGGCGCACTATGCCCCACGCGCACTGGCAGATCGGCCGCTGCCTTGTCGCGCTTGCGACCGAGGAAGGGCAACATGCGCTCAAGCATGGTCGGCCCCTTCGTTCCAGACTTGTCCACGCGCTTCGGCCAACTCGCGCACGGCGGCGACAAACACCTCGGCACGATGCGCGTAGTTGCGGAACATGTCCAGACTGGCACAAGCGGGTGACAACAGCGCCGCGTCGCCGGTCTTCGCCAGCGTGGCGGCGCGCTGCACAGCCTGCTCCAGGGACTGCGTGAATTCGGTGGGGGCCAGCCCCTGCAGCTCCGCGGCGATGGCCTGCGCATCGCGGCCGATCAGCACCGCAGCGCGCAGCCGCGCGGCCTGCGCGCGCAGCGGCGAAAAATCCTGCCCCTTGCCGTCCCCACCGGCGATCAGCACCACCGGCGTTTCCATGCCCGCCAGTGCCGCCACCGTGGCGCCGACATTGGTGCCCTTGCTGTCGTCGATCCAGCGCACGCCGTCGATCACCGCCACGGTCTGCATGCGATGCGGTTCACCGCGATACTCACGCAGGGCATGCAGCATGGGCGCGAGCGGCGCGCCTACGGCATCGCCCAGCGCCAGCGCGGCCAGGGCATTGGCGATGTTGTGCGCGCCCGCCTTGCCCGGCCCCCTGGGGGGAGATCGCCGCACCGCGGCGATTTCGGGGGGAGTCCTCTTCCGGGAGGGCGCGCGCCAGCCAGTCGATGCCGCCTTCTCGCACCACGCCCCAGTCTCCCGGTTGTTGCGGCGCCGAAAGACCAAAGCGCCGCAGCTTGCGGCCCGGGCGTTGCATGGCCAGCACCTGCGGATCGTCGCGGTTGAGCACCATGACGCCCTGCGCGCTCTGATTGCCGAAGATGTTGGCCTTGTCGGCGGCGTAGGCCGTCATGTCGCCGTGCCAGTCGAGATGGTCCTGGGTGAGGTTGAGCACCGTGGCGGCGTCGGCGGCGAAGCCCTCCATGCCATGAAGCTGGAAGCTGGAGAGCTCCAGCACCCAGGCTGCAGGAAGGTCGTCGGCGTCAAGCCGGGCCTGCAGCGCGTCGAGCATGGACGGCGAAATATTGCCCGCCACTGCCACGCTCCAGCCCGCGCGCTCCAGCATCAGCCCGGTCAGCCGTGTGACGGTGGTCTTGCCGTTGGTGCCGGTGATGGCGACGATCTTGGGCGCATAGCCTCGCTCTGCGCGCAGCGCGTCGAGCGCCCACTGGAACAGATGCAGCTCACCGGCCATCGGCACGCCGCGTTCGGCGGCTGCCTGTGTGAGCGCGGCAAACTCGGCCGCGTGCGGCGCGATGCCAGGGCTGCGCAACACGAGTTGCGCGTCGCCCAGCAGGTCGGCGCTCAGGCTGCCGCAATGCACCTGCGCCGATGGCACTTCGCGCTGCAGCGTGGCCAACCCGGGCGGCGCGCTGCGGCTGTCGGCCACGCGCACCCGCGCGCCTTGCGCCGCACACCAGCGCGCCATCGCCAGGCCGGATTCGCCTAGACCGAGCACGAGAATGGAGAGTGAGTTCAGGTTCATCGCAGCTTCAGACTCGCCAGGCCCACCAGACAGAGCATCATGGTGACGATCCAGAACCGCACCACCACCTGCGACTCTTTCACCCCGAGTTGCTCGAAGTGATGGTGCAGCGGCGCCATTTTGAATATGCGCCGTCCCACGCCGTACTTCTTCTTGGTGTACTTGAAGTAGGTCACCTGAATCATCACCGACACGGTTTCAGCGACGAACACGCCGCCCATGATGGCCAGCACGATTTCCTGGCGCACGATCACGGCGATGGTGCCCAAGGCGCCGCCCAGCGCCAGCGCGCCCACGTCCCCCATGAACACCTGCGCCGGATAGGCGTTGAACCACAGAAAGGCCAGCCCAGCGCCGACCATGGCGCCCACGAAAATCAGCAACTCCCCCGTTCCCGGAATGAAGGGGAACAGCAGATATTTGGAATACACCGCGTTGCCGGTGACATAGGCAAACACGCCCAGCGAGCTGCCGACCATGACCACGGGCATGATGGCCAGGCCATCGGCGCCGTCGGTGAGGTTGACCGCGTTGCTGCTGCCGACGATGACCAGATAGCTCAGCACGATGAAGCCGGTCACGCCCAACGGATAACTGACCGATTTGAAGAACGGCACGATGAGGTCGGAAGCGGGGGGCAAGGGCATGCTCATGCCGCTTTGCAACCACGCCACGAACAGATGCCAGACCTCGGCGTTGCCCTTGCCCGACACGGCGAAAGCCAGGTAGAACGCGGCGGCCACGCCGATGAGCGTCTGCCAGAAGTATTTGTCGCGCGAGCGCATGCCGTTGGGGTCGCGGTAGACCACCTTGCGGTAGTCATCCGCCCAGCCGATGGTGCCAAATCCCAGCGTGACCAGCAGCACCAGCCAGACGAAGCGGTTGCTCAGATCCATCCACAGCAAGGTGGACACGCCAATGGACAGCAGGATCAGCACCCCGCCCATGGTGGGCGTGCCGGTCTTGATGAGATGCGTTTGCGGCCCGTCCTGACGCACGGCCTGGCCGACCTTCATCGCGGTGAGTTTGCGGATGACTGCAGGGCCCGCGAGCAGGCCGATGAACAGCGCGGTGAGCGTGCTCATCACCGCGCGGAAAGTGATGTAGTTGAACACCCGAAAAAAGCGCAGATCGGGCGAGAGCTCCATCAGCCACATGGCCAGACTATGCAGCATGGTGCACCTCCTGCGTGGACGCGCCATTACCGTTCGCCGCCAGCGCGGCGATGGCCTGCACCGCGCGCTCCATGCGCATGAAGCGCGAGCCTTTGACCAGCACGGTGTCGAATTCGCGCAGCGCCGCGGCATCCAGGGTGAAGTCCATCAAGTCGGGCTGATGCTTTGCTGCCGCCAGGCCCGCCGCCTGTGCGGCCGCGACCGCCTGCGCCGTCATGGCACCGCAGGCCCACAGCGCCGCCACGCCGCGCTGGGCCGCATACGCACCCACTTCGGCATGGAAGGCCGGGCCGTTGTCACCGACTTCGCCCATATCGCCGAGCAGCAGCAGGCTGCGCCCGGGCAGTTCGGTCAACACGTCGATGGCGGCGCGCACCGAGTCGGGATTGGCGTTGTAGCTGTCGTCGATCAGCAGCAGCGTGTGCTCGTCGGCGCAACGCAGACGTCGCGGCACCAGACGCCCGGCCACCGGAGCAAAGGCTTCGAGTCCGCGGCAGATGGCATCCAGCGGAGCGCCTGCGGCCAAGGCCGCTGCTGTCGCCGCCAGCGCATTGCGCGCGTTGTGCCGCCCCAGCAGTTGCAGGCCCACTTCAGCATGGCCCGCCGGGGTATGCAATTGCAGCCGCAACTGGCCCTGCCGATAAAACGCATGGCCGCTGACTTCAGCCTCCACGTCCGCCTCAGCCTCTTCGCGCAGGGCAAAGCGCAACACACGCCGACCGGCGGCTTGCGCCACCCAGATCGCATTCTGGGCGTCGTCTGCGGGAAACACCGCCACCCCGGTCTGCGGCAATGCGGCGAGCACCGCGCCGTTTTCGTGCGCGACCGCTTCGACGCTATGCATGAATTCCTGATGTTCGCGCTGGGCGTTGTTCACCAGCGCAACGGTGGGCTCGGCCAGACTGGCGAGCCAGGCGATCTCGCCCGGATGGTTCATGCCCAGCTCCACCACGGCGGCCTGATGTTGCGGCCGCAAGCGCAGCAAAGTGAGCGGCAGACCCACCTCGTTGTTGAAGTTGCCCTGCGTCGCCAGACGCCGGTCTTCGCCCTGCCACGCCGCCAGAATGCTTGCGAGCATCTGCGTCACCGTAGTCTTGCCGTTGCTGCCGGTCACCGCGATCAGCGGCAACGTCTGCTGCCGCCGCCAGCCTCGCGCCAACAGGCCCAATGCGCGCAGGGTGTCGGGCGCCTCGATGCCCGGCAGCCCGCTTGCCGCCACGCCTTGCTCGGCCAGCAGGGCGCGCGCACCAGCGGCCGCTGCCTGCGGCAGAAAGTCGTGCGCATCGAAGCGGGCGCCGCGCAAGGCGACGAACAGCGCGCCCGGCGTGAGTTTGCGGCTATCGGTCTCGATGGCGCTCACCGCCACCTCGGCCTCGCCGATGAGGCGGACCTCGGGCCCGATCCAGTCGCGCAATTCGCCCAGGCTGCAAAGCCCTGCGCCGCGCGCGGCCAGTGCCATGCGGGCATGGAAGGCGTCGCTGAAGGCTTGCTTGTGTCCGGCGATCTCTTGCGTGTTTTCGTGCCCCTTGCCCGCGATGAGCACCACGTCGTGCACAGCGGCGTGCGACAGGGTCTGGGCGATGGCGGCGGCGCGATCTTCGATCAGCAGGGCTTGCGCGGGTTGCTGCAGACCGGCGAGCAGGTCTTGCAGAATGGCGCCTGGCGCTTCGCTGCGTGGGTTGTCGCTGGTGAGTACCACGCGGTCGGCGTGAGCCTCGGCGGCCTGTGCCATCAGCGGGCGTTTGCGCGCATCGCGGTCGCCGCCGGCGCCGAACACGCACCACAACTTGCCTTTGCGCTTGGCGGTGACAGGCCGCAGGGCTTGCAGCGCTTTGTCCAGCGCGTCGGGCGTGTGGGCGTAGTCGATGACCGCCAGCGGCGCACCGATGCCGCCCAGCATCTGCATGCGACCCGGCACCGCGCGCACCGTGCGCAAGGCGGCGGTAATGGCGGCGTCATCCAGCCCCGTGGTGTGCAGCAGCGCGGCAACCACCAGCAAATTGCGCAGGTTGAAGGCGCCCAGCACGGGCAGATCCAGCGCGTGGCGATGGTGGTGATGCACCAGAGTGAGGCGCTGGCCAGTGGAAGTCTGCACTACGTCCTCCGCACACCAGTCGGCCTTGGCGATCAGCGCGGTGGTTTGCACCTGCAGCCCCCGGCTGCGGCAATCGGCGAGCAAGACGCTTGCGGCGTAGGGATCGTCGATATCCAGTACGGCATGCTGCAGCCCCGGCCAGATGAACAGCGCCCGCTTGGCGCGCGCATAGGCCGCCATGTCGCCGTGGTAGTCGAGATGGTCTTGCGTCAGATTGGTGAATGCAGCCGCATGAATAGCGCAACCCGCCAGGCGATGTTCGTCCAGGCCGATGCTCGATGCCTCGATGGCGCACCAAAGCGCGCCTTGCTCGCGCAGCCGGATCACCCCGCAGCGCTGCCCAGCCGCGTTCAGGGCCTGCGCTGCCCACAAAGCGCAGGAAGTCTTGCCATTGGTGCCGGTCACGGCCAGCAGCTTGACGACCTGAGAGCGCCCCCAGGGCCGGGCTGCGCCCAGCCCGCCCCCCGCGGGGGTCAAGGAAACTTGGGGCGGCCCTGCGTTTCCTTGAGAGGGATGTCCGTACCAGGCCGCCGCAAGCGGCCCGGCCAGCACCTTGAGACCGTCAACAGCCAGAATGCGTGGATCGGTGAAGCCGAAATGCTGCGCGCCCTCGGCCTCGACCAGCGCGGCCGCCGCCCCCGCGGCCAAGGCCTGCGCCACGAACTGACGCGGATCGCGCGCCGCCCCTGGCCAGGCGACGAACACCTCGCCGGGCTGCAGGCTGCGGCTGTCGGCGCTCCACGTCGCATCGGCCGCGACGCCCAAGGCGCGCAACGCTTGCAGCACGGTATCGACCGCTTTCGGCGTGTGATTCATGCGCCCCCCTTCATCGCCCGGCCCGCCGGGAGTTGCAGGGCTTGCGCGGTTTGCGCGGGAACGAGGTCGGGCTTGACCGGCAGGTCGGGCTGTACCCCGAGAATGCGCAGCGCCTGCGGCACCACCGCACCGAACACCGGAGCCGATACCTGACCGCCGAAGTGCTTGCCACCCGTCGGTTGATCGACCGAAACCGCCATCACCAGCACCGGATGATGGATCGGCGCCAGCCCGACGAATTGCGCCCGGAACAGCTTTTTGTCGTACTTGCCATCCTTGGCAATCCAGGCGGTGCCGGTCTTGCCGCCGGTGGAGTAGCCCGGCACGGCCGCCGCCGGTGCGGTGCCGCCGGGCTGCGTCACCAGCGCCAGCATGCCGCGCATTTCGCGCGCCACGGTGGGCGAGACGACCTGCACGCCTTCGGGCGCCTCATCGTGCTTGAACAGGGTGACCGGGAAAATGCGGCCACGGTCGGCGAAGATGAGATAGGCATGCGCCAGCTGCAGGGTGGAGATGCCCAGCCCATAGCCGAAGCCCATGGTGATGCGGTCGATCGGGCGCCAGCGTTTCATGGGCCGCATCAGCCCGCTGGTCGCGCCGGGAAACTCGATCTGCGGACGTTGGCCGAAGCCCACCGCGGTGTACATATTCCACTGCACTTGCGCTGGCATCTTGCTCACCACCTGCGAAGTGGCGACGTTGCTCGAATACTGGATGACTTGGGGCAGTTCGATATTGCCGTTGTTGCTGTCATCGCAGATATTGGCGCCGTAAAACTGCTGGCAGCCCGGCGCGGTATGGAACACCGTCGTCGGGGTGATGATGCCGGCCTGCAAGGCTGCGCTCAGGGTGATGGGCTTGAGCACCGAGCCGGGTTCAAAGGCATCGGTCACGG
The DNA here is from genome assembly GCF_002282795.1 of Thiomonas sp. 13-64-67. Classification (NCBI taxonomy): domain Bacteria; kingdom Pseudomonadati; phylum Pseudomonadota; class Betaproteobacteria; order Burkholderiales; genus Thiomonas; species Thiomonas sp. 13-64-67. The sequence continues at coordinate 28,503 of NZ_NCKP01000019.1, read as the reverse complement.
CGTAGTTGCGGATGTCCGCCTCGGTCATGCGCTTGCGGCTATTCGGATCGAAGCTGGGGTAGTTGGCCATTGCCAGAATCTCGCCCGTTTTCGCATCGATCACCACCGCGCTGCCGTTCTTGGCCTTGTTGTCCTCGACCGACTGCTTGAGCGCCTGGTAGGTGAGATACTGAATCTTGCTGTCGATCGACAGGCGCACATCCTGTCCGTCCACCGGCGGCACCCCGCCCGACACATCCTCGATCACATTACCCAGCCGGTCTTTCACGACCTTGCGCACCCCGGGGTGACCGGCCAGCCGCGCTTGCAGCGCCAGCTCCATGCCGTCCTGCCCCTGGCCTTCGATATTGGAAAAGCCGATGAGCTGCGCCGCCGCCGAGCCCTCCGGGTAGTAGCGTTTGTAGCTGGGCGATTCATAAATGCCCTTGATGCCCAGCGCCTTGACCTCCTTGGCCACGTCGATGTCCACCTGCCGCTTGAGATAGACGAACTGCTTGTTGGAGTCGAGCCGGCGCTGCAGATCGGCGGCGTTCAGGCCGAGCAGCCGGGCGAGTTGCTGCACCCTGTCGTTGCCCGACTCGACCTGCGTGGGATCGGCCCAGATCGTCTTGGCCGGGATGCTCGACGCCAGAATGTTGCCGTTGCGGTCGAGAATGCGGCCGCGCATCGCCGGCAGCTCGATGGTGCGCACAAAGCGCAGATCGCCCTGGTTCTGATAGAACTGCGTCGTCCACACCTGCACCCAGAAGGCGCGCAGACCCAGCGCCGCAAACGCCGCAAACAGCAGCCCCTTCACCAGCCAGGCGCGACCTGGCGGCAACTTCACATTCAGCAGCGGGCTCTTGCCATAGCTGGCTGCCGACTTGTGCGCACGCATAGCCGGATTCTTCATCGCCGCGCACCTTGACTCGCCGGTTTCGGCGGGGACTGCGGCATGACGGGCAGCGGCGGCAGGGTGACCTGGCCTTCGTGTACGAAGATGGTGCGCGCGGCCGTAATGGGGCGCATGTCGAGCTGGGTGCGCGCGATTCTCTCGATGCGGCCCGGCGCACTCATCGCGCGGTATTCCACCTGCAGACGATCCTTGTCCATCTGCAACTGCTCGGCCCTTTGCTGCGCCACATCCAGCGCGGCAAACGTGCGCCTGCCCTGGTACTGCGCGCGCACCACCGACATGGCGCACAGCACCACGACAAACAGCAGCAGGAAGTTGATTCGGGTCATCGCGTGTTCCTCAGACCCGTTGTGCCACGCGCAGCATGGCCGAGCGCGACCGCGCATTGCCGCTGATTTCCGCCGCCGAAGGCCGCATCCGCACCACCTCCTTGAATTGCGGCTGAAACTCGGCCGAAACGCCGGGGACGAAGGGCTGGCGCCGATCGACCGCCGGTGCGCGGGCATGGCGGTGAATAAAGCGTTTGATCAGCGCGTCTTCCAGCGAATGAAAGCTGATCACGGCCAGCCGCCCGCCCGGCCTCAGGCAGTCGAGCACCTGGCTCAACGCCGTTTCGATTTGCGCAAGCTCGGCATTGACGTGAATCCGAAGAGCTTGAAACGTGCGGGTGGCCGGGTCCTGACCCGGCTCACGGCTCTTGACGGCACTGGCAACCAGTGCGGCGAGTTCGCCGCTGCGCGCGAGAGGCGCTCCGGCATCGCGGCGAGCCACAATCTTCTTTGCAATCTGGACAGCCGCCCGTTCGTCTCCATAATCCCTCAGCACGGTTGCAATTTCATCCACGCTGGCCGTGGCCAGATACTCAGCGACGGTTTGCCCGCTGCTGTTGTCCATCCGCATATCCAAAGGCCCGTCAGCGCGGAAGCTGAAGCCGCGCTCGGGCTGATCGAGTTGCGGCGACGACACGCCCAGATCGAACAGCAGCCCATCGGCCTGCGCCACGCCCTGCTCGTGCAGCACCCGCGCAAACTCGGAGAAAGGCGCGTGCTTGATCACAAAACGCGCATCGTGAATCTGGGCCGCGGCTTCGATGGCCTGCGGATCGCGGTCGATCGCAATCAGCCGACCGGCGGGCGACAGCCGCCGCAGAATTTCCCGGCTGTGTCCGCCACGCCCGAAAGTCGCGTCGAGGTACACCCCGTCCGGGTTGGTGATCAGTTGGTCGACCGCTTCGTGCAGCAACACGGTGCGGTGCGCCGTTTCGGCGCTGGGCATGGGAGTGGTGTGGGGCATACACGGTCACAACACAATGTCGCGCACGGCGTCGGGCATGCCTGCCTCGACCACCGCAGCCTCTTGCGCCTGATGTTTGGCGCGATCCCAGATCTCGAAGTGACGCCCCATGCCGATGAGATCGACCTCGCGCTCCAGACCGACGGCCTGACGCAATTCGGGCGAAATCAGCACGCGCCCGGTGCCGTCCATTTCGGTTTCGGTGGCATGACCGAGATAGATGCGCTTCCAGCCCTGCGCCGACATGGGCAACTGCATCACCCGGTCGCGAAAACTCGTCCACTCGTCGTCGGAAAACATCAGCAGACAACCGTCGGGGCTCTTGGTCAGCGTGAGTCGCCCCTGCGAGCGCGCCATCAGCAGATCACGATGCCGGGCAGGCACGGTCATGCGACCTTTGCCGTCCAGAGTGAGTGCCGAAATGCCAATAAACATGAAGTCGCCCGCGGTTGCCGTGCTGCAGTGGGGCCGGTGAAATGGCGCAGCGCTCTGCACTATTCCCCACTTTTTTGCACTATTCGCCACTTTAGGGGATCGCGACAGCTGCGGTCAAGCCTGAAACCCTGAAATTTCTTTTACAAAACAAGGACTTAGATACTGTTTATGGAACCAGTAAATGAGCATGTTTCTTATAAAAATGAACAATTTAGAGTATGCCTTGAATGTTCTTTCTAGAAATGGAAGCGCATCTGCACCTTGACGGATGACGGGCAGCACCGATCCGCACCCGATCGGGGTTGTAAAAACTGAGGGGAAAAGTGCGAAGCGGGGCTATAAGCCGGATTCTGTGCAGCGCGGGCTTGCACCCGCACCGTGGCAGCCATTCCTCTAGGCCGCGCATTGCTGCGCGGCTCAAGCCACCTACCCGCAGACTCGCACGGGCCGCGCTGTGCCAGCGTTGCCGCTGGCGCGTCTGCCTATTTGGTGTTGCTCCGGATGGAGGTTGCCGCGTTTCACGTCCACGCCGGTTGCCCGGCGTTTACTCGTCTCTGTGGCCCTGTTCGTCACGTCACCGTGCACGGCCGTTAGCCGTCATCCCGCCCTATGGAGTCCGGACCTTCCTCGATGCGCCTGAAGCACACCGCGACTGCCCACCCCACTTCGCAGGCCGCATTATGACGGAGAAATCTCGCCGACCCGGTTGCAGACCCCAGAATGCCCTGCCTTTGATGCAGCGCAAAGCTTCATGTATTCAAAAGATCGGATGATTCGCCTTTACATTTTTTGCGGTTCAGCGAAAGAGCGAATTCAGTGGCGACAGAACTATTCAACAACGGCACGCATCTGTGCCTCATGTTCAGCGATCTGGTCGAAGACGACGGCGACGCCGTGCAGGCCAATCAATTCCTCCTCATCGACCACGGCCAGGGCGCGCTCATAGATCCGGGCGGCAATATGACGTTCAACGAACTCACGCTGACCATGCGCAAATACATGGCGCCGCAAGACTTGCACTACCTGCTGGCTTCGCATGCCGACCCGGACATCATCGCCTCACTAGACCGCTGGATGACCGCCTCCAAGGCCGATCTGGTGATCTCTCGTCTGTGGGCGCGTTTTGCTCCGCATTTCTGCAAGCTCGGCAAAACCGACAAACGCATCATCGCCGTGCCTGACGCCGGAGGAACGCTGCGCCTGGGCAAGAGCGACATCGTGCTGCTGCCAGCGCACTTTTTGCACGCAGAGGGCAACTTCCAGTTTTACGACCCGATCAGCAAAATCCTGTTCTCGGGCGATCTGGGGGTTTCACTCGTCAGCGGTGCGCAGGCGGGCCGCCCGTTTGCGCAACTGGCCGATGCCCTGCCCCATATGGAAGCCTTCCACCGCCGCTACATGGTGTCGAACAAGATCCTGCGGTATTGGGCCAGCATGGTGCGCACGCTGGACATCGAGATGATCGTGCCGCAGCATGGCTCCCCCATCAAGGGCAAACCGGCCGTGGCGCAATTCATCGACTGGGCCGAGGGCCTGAGTTGCGGCATCGACCTGATGACCACGAGCAATTACCGGGTGCCCGACCTGCCGATTCCGCTGGCCGGGTCGTTCGCATAAAGCAAGATCAGACCGGGGTCACACGCCGGGAGATCAAACCCCGACCTGCACCTGCCACTCCATCGCTTCGCCCGCGTGCAGGGGCACGATGTCGGCGTCGGCATAGGGCAGCGTGTCGGGCACCTGCCAGCTCCGGCGCTCCAGGGTGATCGAGCCCGTATTGCGCGGCAAACCGTAGAACGCCGCGCCGAAACGGCTGGCGAAATCGTCGAGTCGGTGCAAGGCATTGCGCTGCTCGAAAGCCGCGCAGTACAACTCCAGCGCATTGGCCGCCGTGAAGCAACCGGCGCAGCCGCAGGCCGTTTCCTTGGTGTTGCGCGCATGCGGCGCGGAGTCGGTGCCGAGAAAGAAACGGTCGTCTCCGCTCGTGGCGACATCGAGCAGGGCCTGGCGGTGGGTCTCGCGCTTGAGCACGGGCAGGCAGTAGTAGTGGGGCCGCATGCCGCCTTTGAACATGGCATTGCGGTTGTGCAGCAGATGATGCGCCGTGAGGGTTGCGGCCAGAAGGGGCGCGCCCTGGGCATCGCGGTCGTGCGACTCTTGAATGAACGCGGCGGCCTGGGCCGTGGTGATGTGCTCCAGCACGATCTTGAGCTCGGGAAAAGCGCGGCGCAGGGCGATGAGATGCCGCTCGATGAACACCGCCTCGCGGTCGAACACATCCACCTCGGGGTCGGTCACTTCGCCGTGAATCAACAGCGGCATGCCGACCTGCTGCATGGCGTCGAGCGCCGGATAGATGCGCTTGAGTTCGGTCACTCCGCTGTCCGAATTAGTCGTTGCGCCCGCCGGGTAGAGCTTGAACGCATGCACCACGCCGCTGTTCTTCGCCTCGGTCACCATCGCCGGGGTGGTGTCGTCGGTGAGATAGAGCGTCATCAGCGGGGTGAAATCGCTGCCCTCAGGCAAGGCGGCCACGATGCGTGCGCGGTAGTCGAGAGCCTGCCGCAGATGCACCACGGGCGGCTTGAGATTGGGCATGACGATGGCCCGAGCGAATTGCCGTGCCGTCCAGGGCAGCGCATCGCGCATGGCGGCGCCATCACGCAGATGCAGGTGAAAATCGTCGGGGCGCGTGAGGGTGAGCGTGGGGGTGAGCGTGGGGTTCGAGGTCATGTCGGGTGGCGAAAACGGCAACGCCGACATGCTACGCCCCGCCCTGCCGCGCAATGAAGCGGCCGCTCAGTGCTGCAGGATTTTTGCCAGGAAGTGCGCGGCGCGCTCGCTGCGCTGTTCGCTGGTCGAGAAAAACTGCGGCGTCGGGCAATCTTCCACCACGCGCCCCGCATCCATGAACACCACGCGGTGCGACACCTTGCGCGCAAAGCCCATTTCGTGCGTGACCACCATCATGGTCATGCCCTCTTCGGCGAGCTTGACCATGACGTCGAGCACTTCGCCCACCATCTCCGGATCGAGCGCCGAGGTCGGTTCATCGAACAGCATGGCAATCGGGTCCATCGACAGCGCACGCGCTATGGCCACGCGCTGCTGCTGGCCGCCGGAGAGTTGGCCGGGGAATTTATCCTTGTGCATCGAAAGACCCACGCGGTCGAGGTAGAGCAGGCCCTTCTCGCGCGCCTCGGCCTTGCTGCGCCCAAGCACCTTGATCTGGGCGAGCGTGAGGTTGTCGGTCACCGTCAGGTGCGGAAACAACTCGAAGTGCTGAAACACCATGCCCACGCGCGCGCGCAGCTTGGGCAGATTGGTTTTGGGGTCGGCAATCGACGTGCCGTCCACCACCACATCGCCCTTCTGAAACGGTTCGAGCGCGTTGACGCACTTGATCAGCGTGGACTTGCCCGAGCCCGACGGCCCGCACACCACCACCACTTCGCCGCGCGCAATCTGCGTGGAGCAGTCGGTGAGCACCTGGAAGTCGCCGTACCACTTGCTGATCTGGCGAATATCGATCATCGGCGCGTTAGCGCCCTGGGCAGAATTCTGGGTCATGGAACGATCCATTGAAAATGACTTATCGCATTACCGCACGATGGCGATGCGCTGATGCAGGCGCTTGACGCCTTGCGACAGCAGGAAACTCAGCACGAAATACACCACGGCCACCAAGGTGTACATCTCGACCACGCGGCTGTCGCGCTGCGCGATTTTCATGGCGGCGCCGACGAAGTCGGTGACGTTGAGCAGCGCCACCAGCGACACGTCCTGGAACAGCACGATGGTCTGGGTGAGCAGCACCGGCAACATATTGCGCAGCGCCTGCGGCAGGATGATCAGCCGCATCGACTGCGCGTAGGTCAGGCCCAGCGCATAGGCCGCGCCCAGCTGCCCTTTGGGAATACTCTGGATGCCCGCGCGCACGATCTCCGCGAAATACGCCGCCTCGAACAGAATGAAGGTGAAATAGGCCGAACGCTCCGCCCCGATCTTGGGCGGATAGTCCGATCCGGTGATCGACTGCAGCATCACCGGCACCAGGAAGTAGAACCAGAAAATCACCAACAGCAGCGGAATCGAGCGCATCAGATTGATGTAGCCCGCCGCCAGCAAGGACAGCCACTTCAGGTGCGACAGCCGCGCCAGCGCCAGCAAAATACCCAGCAGCGTGCCGCCGATGGCCGCCACCACGGTGAGTTGGATGGTGTAGGTCAACCCCTTGAGCAAAAAGGGCAGCACCGAGACGATGGAGCCAAAGTCAAAATCGCCCATCACTTGCTCCCGCCCATATAGCCCGGCACTGCCGTGGCGCGCTCCACCCACGCCATGATGCGGTTGATGGAAAACGCCACCGCCACATACAGCACCGTGGCCGCGCCGAAGGCCGCGAAGTAGCGGAAGGTCATCTCTCCCATCTCGCGGGTGCGGAAAAACAGTTCAGTCAAGCCGATGGAATAGGCCACTGCGGAGTTCTTCACCAGGTTCATCGACTCGGAGGTGAGCGGCGGAATGATGATGCGGTACGCCATGGGCAGCAGCACGTAGCGGTAGGTCTGCGTCGGCGTCAGCCCCAGCGCCAGACCGGCGAAAGTCTGCCCGCGCGGCAGCGACTGAATGCCCGACTTGACCTGCTCGGCAATCCGCGCCGCGGTGAACAGCCCGAGGCAAACCACGGCCGTGAGAATCTGGAAGGTGCCCGGATCAACCGCGTTGGCAAATCGTTTGAGCGGCGGAATCACGCTGGGCAGCACGAAATACCAGAGGAAAAACTGCACCAGAAGGGGGATGTTGCGGAACAGTTCCACATAGCCGTTGCCCAGCATCACCCAAAAGCGGTGCTTGGTGGTGCGCACCACCCCCAATACCGAGCCGAGCACCATGGCGATCACCCAGGCGCAGACCACCAGCAACAGGGTGTATTCCAGCCCGGAGAGCAGCGACATGCCCCAGGTGGTGTCGCCGTCCGGCGTGTCTTCCAAAAAAATGCCTAAACCCAGCATGTCATCCCCTCGTCTGCCCGCGTCATCTCACCATGGAAAAAAGCCGGCAAAGCTGCCGGCTTGGTTCCTTGCCAACCTGGCGGTGCTTATTCGACGCCCTTGTCGTTCGGGTTGGCGAAGGCTTCCTTGATCGCGGGGGTTTCCGGGAAGTTCAAGTTGATGCCCTTGGGCGGAATCGGGCTGGTGAACCACTTGGCGTAGATCTTGTTGATCTCGCCCGACTTCATCACGCCATCGATGGTCTTGTCGACCAGCGCCTTGAACTGCGGATCATCCTTGCGCAGCATCATGCTGTAAGGCTCTTGTCGCAGCGAACCGGGCAGGATTTTGTAGGCCGCCGGATCCTTGGAGTTGGCGATCTGCCCGGCCAGCAGAATGTCGTCCATGACAAACGCGGCCGCCCGGCCATCGGCCATCAGCAGGAAGCTCTCGGCGTGATCCTTGCCGTAGATTTCCTTGAATTCCATGTCCTTGGTCTTTTCGTACTTTTTCAGCAGAGGCACGGCGGTCGTGCCCGAGGTGGTGACGATGGTCTTGCCCGCCAGTTGCGCAAAATCGCTGATGCCCGAATCTTTTTTCACCGCAGCCGTCACGTTGATGACGAAGTAGGTCGGCCCGAAAGCCACCTGTTTCTGGCGCGCCACCGAGTTGGTGGTGGAGCCGCACTCCAGGTCGATGGTGCCGTTTTCGAGCAGGGGAATGCGGTTGCTCGACGTGACCGGGGTGTAGTTCACTTTCAGACTGGGCATTTTCAGATCGGCCTTGACGGCATCGACCACCTTGCCGCACAGCTCCATCGCGTAGCCGATGGGTTTGCCGTTGTTGTCGAGGTAGGAGAAGGGAATCGACGACTCGCGGTAACCGACGGTGATGCTGTTGGTTTCCTTCACTTTTTTCAGCGTGCCGGTGAGCTCGGCCGCCTGAGCGCAAGACATTGCGGCCGCAGCCAGGATGGTCAAACCAAACAGTTTTTTGATCATGCGAATCTCCGTGAATGTAGGAATGGGGTGAACGAATCGCACAAGTGTAACCGTGGGTCACAAATGCGCAATAGGTGTATGCAAACTCCGTTCCAGCATCAGGCCATCGCCGCAGACGCTTCGGGGTGAGCCGCCCTATCCTGCTGCAGATTCCACATGCGGGCGTACAGACCGCGCGCCTGCAGCAGTTGCGCGTGGGTGCCGCGTTCGACCACACGCCCGCTTTCCACCACCAGAATCTGATGCGCATCGACCACGGTGGACAGGCGGTGAGCAATCACAATGGCAGTGCGGTCGCGCGAAGCCGCGCGTATTTCCGCCTGAATCGCCTTTTCGTTGTGCGAGTCGAGCTGTGAGGTGGCTTCGTCGAAAATCAGGATGGGCGGATTTTTCAGCAGGGCCCGGGCAATCGCCACGCGCTGCTTCTCTCCGCCGGACAACTTCAGGCCGCGCTCGCCCACCTGCGTCTCATAGCCTTGGGGCGTGCTGACGATGAAGTCGTGGATATGCGCGGCGCGCGCCACCGCCTCCACCTCGGCCGCGCTGGCGCCGGGTTTGCCGTAGGCGATGTTGTAGCCAATGGTGTCGTTGAACAGCACCGTGTCCTGCGGCACGATGCCGATGGCGCGGCGCACACTGGCTTGCGTGACTTGGGCGATGTCCTGGCCGTCGATCAGAATGCGCCCGGACTGCGGCGCGTAAAAGCGAAACAACAGACGCGCCAGCGTGGATTTTCCCGCGCCGGAAGGGCCGACGATGGCCACTGTTTCTCCGGCGGGCACGGTGAAGTCCAGCCCATCGAGAATGACGCGGTCGGCCCCATAGCCAAAGCGCACATTCTCGAGACGCACTTCGCCCCGTCCGACCTGCAAAGCTGGCGCCTGAGACGGGTCCTTGATTTCCTGGTGCTCTTCCAGAATGGTGAACATGCGCTCCAGATCCGTGGTGGACTGCCGGATCTCGCGGTAGATCACGCCCAGAAAACTCAGCGGCGCGTAGAGCTGCAGCATGAAGGCGTTGACCAGCACCAGATCACCCAGATTCATGCTGCCACTGACCACACCGACGGTCGCCCGCCAGACCAGCAGAGTCACGGCGGCAGCGATGATCAAGCTCTGCCCAAGGTTGAGCAGCGACAGCGAGTTCTGCGACTTGATGGCCGCGCGCATCCAGGCTCTGAGGTTGTCGTCGTAGCGGGTCGACTCCAGCGCCTCGTTGCCGAACATTTTCACCGTCTCATAATTCAACAGTGCATCGATGGCGCGCTGGTTGGCGCGCGAATCCTGCGTGTTCATTTCGCGGCGTAGCTGCGTGCGCCATTCGGTCACGGTGACGGTGAACGCCACATACAGCACCAGCGCCACCAGCGCGATGCCCGCAAACCAGATGTCGTACTTGACCAGCAGAATGCCGATGACCAGCGCCATTTCCACCAAGGTGGGCAGAATGCTGTAGAGCGTGAACGACACCAGGCTGGAGATGGCCCGCGTGCCCCGCTCCATATCGCGCGACATGCCGCCCGTCTGGCGCTCCAGGTGGTAGCGCATGCTCAGGCTGAACAGATGGTCGAACACCTGCAGCGCAATCTTGCGCACCGCGCCTTGTGTCACGCGCGAAAACACCACCTCGCGCAACTCGGTGAACAGCGACACGCTCAGACGAAGCAGGCCATAGGCCACCAGCAGCGCCACCGGCACCACCAGCACCGCACGCGGATCGCCCGGCTTGAGATCGAGCGCATTGACGATGTCTTTCAGCACAATGGGCACGCTGACGTTGGCCACCTTGGCGGCTATCATCATCGCCAGCGCCAACAACACCCGGCCGCGGTATTCCCACAGATAGGGCCAAAGCGCGGAAACCACCGCCCAGCGCGAACGCGCTGCCGTGGCATGGGAGGACGGCTCGGGCAATGCAGGAGAGGATTGGGCGTGCATGGACTAACGGGATTTGGCCAATAGAGGCCGATGAACGATCAGGGCGGAGCAGAGCAGCGCGGGGCACGAACTTCGTGAGCTGCCCCTAAACTTCGCAGCCTGATTATCCGCGCCGCAACGGCGCCCTGCTTGGAGCCCCTCATGACCACCGACCCTCGACTCCCCGACCGCGCGCCCACGCTGCGTACCCAGGCCCGACCTGCCGACGTGAACATGCACGGCGACATTTTCGGGGGCTGGATCATGGCGCAGGTCGACATCGCCGGGGGCATCGCTGCGGCCTGGCGTGCCAAGGGGCGGGTGGCGACCGTGGCGGTCAAGGAGTTTGTGTTCAAGCAGCCGGTGCTGGTGGGCGACGTGCTGTCGTTTTTCACCGAAATCGACCATGTGGGTCACACGTCGGTCACCGTGCGGGTAGAGGTCTATGCCCAGCGCACGCCATCGAACGTCGAGGTCATCAAAGTGACCGAGGCGCTGTTGACCTATGTCGCCGTGGGCGAAGACCGCCGCCCAAGGCCAGTGGATCAGCCGGTTGATCGACCATAATCGCCCGAAGTCTCACCGCGATTCCAAAAACAACAAGGCCGCCTTAAGGTTCCCCCAGGCGGCCTTGTGGCTGGAAAAAGCCGATTTACTTGCTTTCGCCTTCGGCAGCAGCCGCACCTTCTGCGCCCTCTTCACCCACACCACCCGGCGGCGGGCTGACGGTCACGACCGCAGGATTGTCCACCCCGTGCGTGAGCACCGACACGCCCTTGGGCAGCTTGAGGTCGTTGACGTGCACGCTCTGGTGCAGGACCAATTCGCTCAGATCGACTTCGATGAACTCGGGCAGTTCGGACGGCAGGCAAGACACTTCCACTTCGGTCATCACATGGTTGACCAGGCCGTGGCTGAGCTTGACCGCAGGCGAATTTTCCGCGCCGGTGAAGTGCAGCGGTACCTTCATGGAAATCTTGTGCCCGGCGTCCACACGCTGGAAATCCACGTGCAGCACCAGTTGCTTGAAGGGGTGCATCTGGTAATCACGTAGCAGCACCTGGCTGGATTTGCCGGCAATTTCCAGCTGCAGCACAGAGGAGTGGAACTGCTCTTTTTTCAACGCGTGATACAGCGCGTTGTGATCGAGTTCGATCATCTGGGGCGCTTGCTCGCCACCGTAAATAATGCCGGGGGTCTTCCCGGCGCGACGCAGGCGGCGGCTCGCACCGGTGCCCTGCAAACTACGTTCGAATGCGACGACTTTCATGTCGACTCCTGAAAAAGGGGACTCGCCCCGTGGTGAACGGCGCCTGCGACCAGCGCCGTGACAGCCTGCCGGAACATCCGACAGGTACAAAATCACAACTGCGTCAGAACAAGGTTTCCTGCTCGTTGAACAACTGCAGCACCGACCCGCCGTAGGCAATGCGCTGCAGCGTCTGCGCGATAAGCGGGGCAGCGGAGAGCTGGCGAACCTTGCCGCATTCGCGCGCTTCCTGGCGCAGCGGGATGGTGTTGGTCACGACCAGTTCGTCGATGGCGCTGCTTTGAAGACGCTGAATCGCCGGGCCCGACAGCACGGGGTGCGTGCAGTACGCCATGACGCGCTTGGCGCCGCGCGCCTTGAGCACCTCGGCCGCCTTGGTCAGCGTACCGGCGGTATCGACCATATCGTCCATGATGATGCAGTTGCGTCCGTCGATCTCGCCGATGACGTTCATCACTTCCGAGACATTCGGCTTGGGACGGCGTTTGTCGATGATGGCCAGATCGCAGTCCATCAATTTGGCCAGCGCGCGGGCGCGCACCACACCGCCGATATCGGGCGAGACCACGATGAGGTCGCTGTAATTCTTTTCACGCAGGTCGGAGAGCAGAATCGGCGAGGCGTAGATGTTGTCGACCGGAATGTCGAAAAACCCTTGCACCTGATCGGCATGCAAGTCCATGGTGACCACGCGCGCCACGCCTGCGGCCTGCAGCATATTGGCCACGACCTTGGCGGTAATGGGCACGCGCGCGGAGCGCGGACGCCGGTCTTGCCGCGCATAGCCGAAATAGGGAATGACCGCCGTGATGCGCTCGGCCGAAGCGCGCTTGAGCGCATCGACCATGATGAGCAGTTCCATCAGGTTGTCATTGGTCGGCGCGCAGGTGGACTGAACGATGAACACCTCTCGGGCACGCACGTTTTGCTGAATCTCGACGGTCACTTCACCGTCGGAGAACCGCCCGATATAGGCCTGACCGAGGCCAATGCCGAGTTGTTCCGCAACTTCCTGGGCAAGCGCCGGATTGGCATTGCCGGTGAACAGGATGAAGTCCGCCGGATTCGGTGTCATGGTGGAGTGTTGCGCTTATTCAGTGCGCCTGAAGTGCCGGAACTTTTGTTCTCTCCGGCAGAGCCCGCGGTCTGCAGCGCCGCAAGCGAAACGCTTTCAAAAATCGTGGCTGGGGAGGAAGGACTCGAACCCTCGAATGCCGGAATCAAAATCCGGTGCCTTAACCAACTTGGCGACTCCCCATCTTCATTCACCACCATCGACGATGGCAAATGATAAAAAACTGTCTGTCAAAATCTACTGCACTACGGCAGCGCAAGCCCGACATTATGCGTCAATCCAATCGCACAACGGATGCTCGCGCAAACCCTCGCACAACCGGCCCTGCCAACCCTCAGGCAACAAGTCCGGCAAACCACCCAACACCTCATCAGACGGCCCGTGCCTGCTCGGCAAACCAGATCGATCTGACGCACCGATCAAAGCAAAAACTGCGCTGCCAGAACCCGTCATTCGCGCGTCGAAAAGCAACTCAGAGCGCAACGTCGGCGAGTGTGCTGCCAGCGGCCCCATCAACGCAGTACGCAAAATCTGCAGTGCCTGAGTCACCTCAGGCTCCAGCACCTCGGCGCCGGGCTGCAAATCGTTTCTGCCCCAGACAGGGCAAAGACTGCTTTGCTGATCGTCTTGTTGACAGTTTTTGCTCTGACTTTTCTGATGCCGATTTTCCTGCTGCTCGTCCAAAACGAAAAATTCGCCCAGCCATTCAGCAAAGCCTGCTATTGTTTCTTCGGGATTTTTGGTTGTCAAGTCAAGGGTGGAAAACACCGCACGCGTGGACAGGCCGCGTGCCGGATGCACCACAGCAAAACTGGGCGTGGGCAGATCGATTGGCTGCAACTGCTCGCCGACGCCCTCGGCCCAGGCGTTGCGGCCATAGATGAAAATCGGCACGTCGGCGCCGAGTTGCAAGGCGAGTTGCATCAGTTTGGCGCGCGGCAGATCGAGGCGCCAGAGACGGTTGAGGCCGATCAGTACCGTGGCAGCATCGGAACTTCCGCCGCCGAGCCCGGCCTGTTGCGGAATGCACTTGCGCAGATGAATATCGACCCCGCTGTCGCACTGCGTCGCCTGTTGGAGCAGGCGGGCGGCGCGCACGCAAAGGTCGTCTCGCGGCAGTTCGTCAGCGCCGATGCGGTGGATGAGACCATCGTCACGCTGGATCAGATCGAGCGTGTCGCACCAGTCGATGAACTGAAAGACCGTCTGCAGGGTGTGATAGCCGTCTGGGCGCTTGCCGGTGACGTGCAAAAACCAGTTGATCTTCGCCGGGGCGGGCAAATTGAACAGCGCACGCATGAATAAACCGCCGCAGCGCCTCAGGGAGCGGTTTGCGGCGCTGCCGTTGCGGATTCGATCGCCATGCGCAGCTCCGCCGGGTCGCCCGCCAGGCGTTGCGCCTTGAGAAGCGCGAGCTGGCCGTCACGCCAGGTGGGCTGCACCTTCCAGCCCAGTTGTTCGAAACCGCCGTCTGTCAGGGTTTGCGAGGGCAGGCTGGAAGCCGGTCTCCCCCGCACCCAATCCTGCAACGCAGCCTGCGGCAAGGCCACGCCCAGTGCGGCACGGGTCATGTCGTCGAAAGAGGCGTAGTGCTGTATCTGTCGGCCATTATCCAGGCTGGCTTGACCGGGGCGCCATTGCGCCTTGGCCAGCATTTGACCCAGCGGGGAAAAGACTTCGAACTCGCCGGAAACGGCCCCGCGCAACACCAGACGAAAGCCGCCGTAAAGCGACTTTTGCGCATCGGGCGTGCCGCTGACGAGTGACAGCCGCCCTGCCAGCGCGAGCGTATTGGCGGGCTCGGACGACTGCGGCAGTTGGGGCGTGGCGCAGCCGCCAAGGGCCATCGCGATCACCCCAACGACAGCCCCGGCGACAACCCCTGCAAAGAGGCGACGCCGCATCAGAATGTCACACCGTATTTGCGCAGCACCGCCTGCACCATGGTGTCGTGCGGCGCGCGCTCGATGGCCTCGTGCCAGATGGCGCGCGCCCGGTCGCGCTGGCCGAGCTGCCACAGCACCTCGCCCAGATGCGCGCCGATTTCCGGATCGGGCCGCGCGTCATACGCCTGCTGCAGCAAATCGAGCGCCTGATCGTTGTGGCCCATTTTGTGTTCGACCCAGCCCATGCTGTCGAGCACGAAGGGATTGCCGGGCGAGAGTTCCAGCGCGCGGGCGACGAGCTTGCGCGCTTCGGGCAACTGCTCGCCACGGTCGGCGAGGGTGTAGCCCAGCGCGTTGTAGGCCGGTTGCGACTCGGGGTCGAGCGCAATGGCCTTTCGCAGCATCTGCAGCATGTCTTTGATGTGCCCGCTTTTGTCGGCCATCATCGAGGCTTCGTACAGCAGATCGACATCGCCCGGAGTCTGCTTGAGACCGGATTGCAGCAGCTTGTAAGACGCATCGAAGCGCCCGGCCTCGCGCAACACTTGCGCCCGCGCCAGCAGCCGGTCTTTGCGCTGCGCGTCGGTCGCATCGGGCAAGGTTTCCGCCAGCTTGAGGGCGTCGTTCACCTTGCCCTGCTGCACCAGAATGGCCGCGCGGTTGCTGAGCACGGCAAGGTGGTTGCTGGCGTCCGGCTCGATCTGATCGAGCCAGCGGTTGGCCTGATCCAGATCGCCCAGCTTGCGCGAAGCCTCCGCCAGCGCGATGTAAGCCGGGGTCAGCACGGGCGGCTCGGCCTGGGCGCGCGCCAGCCGCAGATAGGTTTGCAACGAGACCACCGCGCGCGCGGGCTGGCCGAATTCAGTCTGCAGGCTGCCCAATATCAGCCAGGCCGGGGCGAGATCAGGCGCATCGGTCACCAGTTTTTCGAGCGCGTTCAGCGCAATGCCGTCGCGCTGCTGGGCCAGCGCGGCCTGCGCCCAGGCCAGACGCAGGCCGCTGTCTTTGGGCTGGGCTGCGGAAAATTTCTGCATCGCGCCGTCAGCCGCCTGCGGGTTGACGGTGTAGAGCTGTATCAGCAGCGCCGCCGCCGGGGCCAGCCCTGGGTTGAGCGTCAGGGCGTGCAGCGCATCGGCGAAGCCCCCCTTCTGGTCTCCGGCGCGCGCGCGCAGCAAACCCAGCACCACATCGGTCTGCGCGAATTGCCGCTGCCCGGCCAGCGCGGTGCGCATCATCGACAGCGTGGCGGCGGCATCGCTCGCCTGAGCGGCCAGGGGCAGCAGATCGGCAATGGCTTGCCCGCGCTGCGGTTCGGGGGTGTTGGCCAGGTCTTGGGCGATGGCCGAGCCAGCCTCGCTGGTTTTCCCCATGAGCAAAAACAGTTGCACGACCCAGGCGCTGGCCTCTCGTGAACCGGGCATGGCTTTGCGCCAGGCCTGAGCGGCTGCGAGCGCCTTGTCGGGCGCGCCTGCGCGCAGGGCGATTTCCGCCGCGCGTCGGTAGAGCGGCTCGGAATCCAGTTCCTTTGCCGCCTTGAGCAACTCGGTGTAGGCCACGCCGGGATGCCCGGTATTCGCCGCAATCTCTCCAGCCAGAATGGCAAAGACTTGCCGCGCGGTTTCCTGCGCGCTGGCCCGAACGGCCGACTGCTGTGCATAGGCTGCAATAGGCACAGCGGTGAGAGCCGGAAACAACAGGGCCGACACAAGAACGGCAGCGCGCATGGGAGTCCTGAAAGTCTGAATAGAACGCCGTATCTGCACCAGCAGACAGGGCCGAGAATCGTGCGGATTGTAGAAGTCTGCCATTTCCCCCTGCGGCACAATGCCGACATGCCCGAACTGCCCGAAGTCGAAGTCACCCGCCAGGGTCTGGAACCCGCCTTGCTCGGCGCCCGCCTGACCGGGCTGCGCCTGGGTAAACCGCTGCGCTGGCCGCTGAACATCGACCCGCAAACGCTGGTCGGGCTGCGCATCAAAGCGCTTGAGCGGCGCGGCAAATATCTGCTGCTGCGACTGTCGCAGACCGCCGCCGCGCCGAACACCGCCGGCGTGCTGATCGTGCATCTGGGCATGTCGGGTTCTTTGCGCTGGACGCCGGCCGCGCAAGTGCCCGCCTCGCTGTCGCCGCACGAGCATGTGGAATGGCTGACCGACCGCGGGATGCTGCGTCTGCGCGATCCGCGCCGCTTCGGCGCGGTGCTCTGGCACGCGGGTGAGGAAGTGCAGCGCCATCCCCTGCTGCGCGTGCTCGGGCCCGAGCCGCTGGGCGCCGAATTCGACGGCACCACGCTCAGCCGCGCGCTGGCCGGACGCAAGGCGGCGATCAAGCCGCTGCTGCTGTCGCAGCACATCGTCGCCGGAATTGGCAATATCTACGCCTGCGAGGCCCTGTTTCGCGCGCAGATCGACCCGCGCACACCGGCTTCGCATCTGCGCCCCGTCCATTGCGATCGCCTGGCCGCGGCGGTGCGCGAAACCTTGCAACAGGCGGTAGCGCTGGGCGGCAGCAGCCTGCGCGACTTTGCCCACAGCGATGGCGAACTGGGGTACTTTCAAATGCAGGCGCTGGTTTACGGCCGAGTCGGCCAGCCTTGTCGCGTCTGCGCCACGCCCATCCGGCAGATCGTGCAGGGGCAGCGCAGTACCTATTTCTGCCCCAAGTGCCAAAAAATTCTCAAACCCAAGCCCAAGGCGGGGATACGCTGATCGAAATTCAGAGTGCGCTGTGTTTTACTTTTACTCAGTTAATCCAAGCGCCCCAAGCGATGAATCCGCACGTCGAAGCCCCCATCCTCACCGCCGGTCTGTTTGACTACGCCGAATGGCGCGCTGAAGCGCTGCAGCGCGTCAAGGCGCTGCTGACCTGGCTCGAAGAGAGCGGGCTCGATCTCGAACAGGCGCGGCCGCTGCTGCAGCGGCAGATCCACCGGCTCGACAACGACCGCATGACCCTAGCCTTCGTTGCCGAGTTCTCGCGCGGCAAGTCCGAGTTGATCAACGCCATCTTTTTCAGCGGACACGGCCAGCGCATCCTGCCCGCCGGAGCCGGGCGCACCACCATGTGCCCGATGGAACTGTTCTCCGACCCCGCGCAGCCCCGCGGCCTGCGGCTGCTGCCCATCGAAACCCGCTTGCAATCGCAGACCCTGGCGCAATGGAAATCGAGCCCGCAGGTCTGGACGCATTTCGAGCTGCCCTCCCAGGATGCGCAGGGGTTGGCGCAGGCACTCACCCATTTGTCCGACACCCAGCGCGTACCGCTGGAGCGTGCCCAAGACTTGGGCTTTTTCCATGATGCCGAAGACCTTGCGCAGCTCAACACCGACGCCCAGGGCGAAGTCGAAATTCCGCTTTGGCGTCACGCGCTGGTCAACTTTGCCCATCCACTGCTCGATCAGGGCCTGAGCATTCTCGACACGCCGGGGCTCAACGCCGTGGGCGCCGAGCCCGAGCTGACCCTCTCGCTCATCCCCTCGGCCAACGCCGTGGTCTTAGTGCTCGGCGCCGACACCGGGGTCACGCGCAGCGATCTGGAAATCTGGAACCGCCACATCGCGACCACCAGCGGCGCGCAAACCCTGGTGGCGCTCAACAAGGTCGATGCGCTGTGGGACCCGCTGCTCACCGCGCCGCAAATCGCCGCCAGCATCGACCATCAGGTGCAGACCACCGCGCAAACGCTGCGTCTGCCGCCCGAGCGGGTGTTTCCCGTCTCGGCGCACAAAGCCCTGCTGGCGCGCATTCAGGGTGACGGCCCGCTGCTCGCCCGCTCGGGCCTGGGCGCGCTGGAAAACGCGCTCAATCGTGCGGCCAATATCGACCGCCGCAGCCTGCTAGACGGCGCCGTGCGCGATGCGGTCGGGCAGGTGCAGTCCGAACTTTCGCAGCAACTGCGCAAGCAACTGCACGAGGCCCAGGGACAGCTCGACGAACTGCAGGGACTGCGCGGCAAGAACGCCAATATGGTGGTGCTCATGCTGCAGCGCCTGGCCGCAGAGCGCAACGAGTTCGACGCCGGCATGGCGCAGGTTCTGGCGCTGCGTGCCGTCAACAACCGCATGCTCGAGCAGTTGCGCGAGCGCTTTGCCGCCAAGTCGGTGCTGCACGATCTGGAGCAGCTGGAGTCGCGCATGGGCGGCGCGCTGCTGAAAGTCGGCGTGAAGGGCGAACTCGCCCGCATCGGCGCCGATCTGCGCAAGCGGCTGGTGGATGCCGAAACGCAGATCGAAGAAATCCGCCAGATGCTCGCCGCCGCCTTCACCCGCGCCAACAGCGAATTCGGCTTCACCGTCACCGCGCCGCGGGTGCTGCGTCTTAGCGGGTTGATGCAGGAGTTCGACCGGGTGGTCAATGCCTATACCGAGCATCTCTCCGGCGTGAACTGGCTCAAACTGCAGAACAACGCCTACACCCTGCGCACCTTGCGCACCCTGTCGTCGCGGGTGCGCGATCTGTTCGAGCGCGCCCTGCGCGATATCGAAAACTGGGACCGCTCAGCCATCGCCCAGCTCGACAGTCAGGTGCGCGAGCGCAAAAAGCAACTCAACCGGCGCCTGGCCACGCTGCAACGCATCGAAGACACCAAAGACAGCCTGCACGACCGCATTGACGAATTGCAAAAGCAAATCGCCCAGATCGATGTGCTGCAACGCGGGCTGAGCGATCAGATTCGTCGCTTGATCGCCGCGTAAACGCTCGCCGCAAAGGGCTGGCACAATGCGGCGCTCAATTCGATTGAGCGCCGCTGCGCCGCAGTGTCGATCTGCCCACCGTGCCCGATTCAGCCCCAGCCGCCCCCTTCACAGCGCCAACCCTGCCGGATTTCGCCAGCCGCCTGGTGCGCTGGCAGCGCCAGCACGGGCGGCACGACCTGCCCTGGCAGGTGCGCGACCCCTACCGGGTCTGGCTGTCGGAGATCATGCTGCAGCAGACGCAGGTCGCCACGGTCATCGATTACTACGCGCGTTTCACGGCCCTCTTTCCCACGGTGCAGGCGCTCGCCGCGGCGCCTGAAGATGCCGTGCTGGCCGCCTGGAGCGGGCTGGGCTACTACCAGCGCGCCCGCAATCTGCACCGGTGCGCGCAGATCGTGATTCAAACGCATGGCGGCGCGTTCCCGCAAACGGCGGAAAGCCTTGCCGCGCTGCCGGGCATCGGCCCCTCCACGGCGGCGGCGATTGCCGCGTTCTGCTTCGACGAGCGCGCCGCCATTCTCGACGGCAATGTGCAGCGCGTGCTCTGCCGCAGTCACGGCATCGACGATCCGGTTCCCGCCACGGCCACCACGCGCAAGCTCTGGTCGCTCGCGCGCAGCCTGCTGCCCGAGGCACAAGACATCGCCGCCTACACGCAGGGGCTGATGGATCTGGGCGCCACCGTGTGCAGGCCGCGCCAGCCTGCCTGCACCGAATGTCCTTTTGCCACGGATTGCCGCGCTCATTTGGCGGGCGATCCGCAGCGCCTGCCCGTGCGCAAGGCGGCGCGCAAAAGCCGCCCGCAGCGCAGCACCGTCATGCTCTGGTTGCGTAACTCGCCGGACGGTCTTTGCTGGCTGGAAAAGCGCCCGCAACTGGGCCTCTGGCCAGGGCTGTGGAGCCTGCCGCAATTCGATGCGCCCGAGCAGGCGCTGCAGTTCGCCGCGCAGATCGGGCCGGTGATCGGCCAGCGAGAACTGGCGCCGTTTCGCCATGCGTTCACCCATTTCGAGCTGACCGTGCGCCCCTTGCTCGTCGACGTCCAGGCCCAGCCCCGGGCCGCGGAGCCACAAGGCCAATGGCTCGATCTTGAACAGGCCGCGCGGCTGGGGCTGCCCGCGCCCGTGCGCAGCCTGTTGCTGCAGCAAGTTCCGCCCGCTGACGCTCCACCCCCGGCTGTGCTGCACAAATGAACGGAGCAGACGACATCACCTTGTTCGGCGTCGATTTCAGCAGTGCGCCTAGTCGGCGCAAACCCATCGTGATCGCGCGGGGACGGCTGGCTCAAGACGCATCGCACACCGTGATCCTGCAGGACTTCAACCGGCTCGACACCCTGGCGTCGTTCGGTCAGTGGCTGCAGACGCCCGGCCCCTGGATCGGCTCCTTCGACCTGCCTTTCGGCCTGCCGCGCGAGTTGATCGACACCCTGCGCTGGCCCGGCCATCGGCAAGACGAAGCCCCACTGCCTTGGGAACGGTTGATCTCGCATCTGCGCCACCAGAGCCGCGCGCAACTACGCGAAGTCTTCCGCAGCTTTTGTGCCGCCCGCCCGGCTGGGGCGAAATTCGCCCACCGCGCCTGCGATCTGCCTGCGGGGTCTTCGCCGTCGATGAAATGGGTGAATCCGCCCGTCGCTTGGATGCTGCACGCAGGAGCGCCTTTGCTGCTCGATGCGGGGGTCACGCTGCCGGGTCTGCGCGGTGGCGATCCGCTGCGCGTGGCGCTCGAAGCCTATCCGGGCCATGCCGCCCGCGCCGTTCTGGGACGGCGCAGTTATAAGAGTGACGACCCCGCGAAGCAGACCGCCGAACGCGAAGCCGCACGCGACTTGCTGCTGGCCGCGATGGAAAGCGGGCGTCACCCGCTGGGCATCCGTCTGCAGTGCACCAATGAACAGCGTAATCACATGCGGCTCGACGCGCGCGGCGACGCGCTGGACGCTGCGCTCTGCCTGATGCAAGCCGCGTGGGCCTGCATCAGGCAGCATGAAGGCTATGGACTTCCGCACGCCATCGACCCGGTCGAAGGATGGATCGTGAGCGTGCCTCAGCCCTGAGCCGCGACAACCCCCTGCGCCGCAAAAATCAGACGATGGCCAGGTGCCCGGTATCGCTGCCGATGTCGGCGTTGCGCGCGCGCTTGCTGTCGAGCTTGATGCGCAGCCGCAGGTCATTGACCGAATCGGCGTTGCGCAGCGCGTCTTCGTAACTGATCTTCTCGGCATCGAACAACTCGAACAACGCCTGGTCGAAGGTCTGCATGCCCATCTCGCGCGACCGCCGCATCACATCCTTGATCTCGGTGAGCTTGCCTTCGAAGATCTGATCGGCGATCAGCGGCGAGTTGATCATGACCTCCACCGCGGCCACGCGCCCCTTGCCGGTTTGCAGCGGCACCAGCCGCTGCGACACCAGCGCGCGCAGATTGAGCGACAAGTCCATCAGCAGTTGCGCGCGCCGTTCTTCGGGGAAGAAGTTGATGATGCGGTCGAGCGCCTGGTTGGCATTGTTGGCGTGCAGCGTGGCCAGCACCAGGTGGCCGGTCTCGGAGAACACCACCGCGTGCTCCATGGTCTCGCGGTCGCGGATTTCGCCCATCAGAATGACGTCGGGCGCCTGACGCAGGGTGTTCTTGAGCGCCGCCTCCCAGCTGTCGGTGTCGAGCCCGACTTCACGCTGGGTCACGATGCAGTTCTTGTGCGGATGCACGAACTCGATGGGGTCTTCCACCGTGATGATGTGGCCGTGCGAATTTTCGTTGCGGAAATCGAGCATGGCGGCCATCGAGGTCGATTTGCCCGAACCCGTGGCGCCGACAAAAATGATGAGCCCGCGCTTGTTCATCGCCAGCGTCTTGAGCACTTGCGGCAATCCCAGGCTGTCGATGGAGGGCAAGTCTTGCGGGATCTGCCGCAGCACGATGCCCACCTTGCCCTGCTGGATGAAGGCATTGCAGCGAAAGCGCGTGAGGCCCGCGGGAGAAATCGCGAAATTGCATTCCTTGGTGCGCTCGAACTCGGCCGACTGTTTGTCGTTCATGATCGAGCGCGCCAGCGCCAGGGTGTGCTGGCTGGTGAGCGCCTGCGACGACAGCTTGGAAACCGCGCCATCGACCTTGATGGCCGGCGGAAAATCGGCCGTGAGAAACAGGTCCGAGCCGCCCCGGCTGATCATCAGCTTGAGCAGATCGTTGATGAATTTGGAAGCCTGATCACGATCCATACGCCCCCCAGCGCTTGTTCAGGTTTTGAATACGGTGGTTCATGCCGCAAGCCGCGCGCATCAACCGCCGGGCGAAGTCGCGGCGACCCGCGCACTGAGCTTGCGCAGACGCAGCGACAAGCGGCGCGCCAGCGAGCCGATGAGACGGCAGGCCGCGGCCGGGTCTTGCGCAATCATGCGGTCGAGATCGCCAGCTTCGAGCACCGCAATCTCGCTGTCGGTCAGCGTGGTGCAGTACGACCAGCGCGGCGCGGCGTCGACCAGCGACATCTCGCCCAGCATGCTGCCCGCACGCACTTCGGTCAGGCGCAGTCTGTCGCCCCAGGGTTGCATGCGATCGACCGCCACCGCGCCTCGCAGCAGCACCACCATGAAGCTGCCGGTCTCGCCCTGCGCGATGAGGTCGGCTCCCGCCTTGACGGTATAGAAATGAAAGTACTTGATGCAGCGCTCTTTGTCCGACTGGGTCAGCCCTGCCATGTATTTGTCTTGCTGCCAGAGTTCGAGCAGGCGCTGGCCGCCGGCGCTGCGCGACAGCTTGGTCACTCCGATCTCGGCCGAGCGCTGCGACCAGTCGACCACAGACTCCAGGCTGGAAACTTCCGCGTCATGGAAGCCGGTGGTGAAAAACTGAGACTCGGGCGCATCGTCCACCCCGTCTTTGCGCGAACCGGCGCGGAGTTTGTCGAATAGTTTCATGGCCTGCTGGGTGCGAGTGGGAATATTGGGAGAGTGCGGATTGCGCCGGTGGCGCGACTGGGCTCTCAGGCGCCAGGGAAATTTTCGGGCTGTTTGGCCTTGGTGCGCGCTTCGGTGGCGGAGATCATGTTGCGCTTGACCAGATCGGCCAGATTCTGGTCGAGGGTCTGCATGCCGAAAGACTGGCTGGTCTGGATCATGGAATACATCTGCGCAATCTTGTTCTCGCGGATCAGATTGCGAATGGCCGGCGTGCCGATCATGATTTCGTGCGCGGCCACCCGGCCCGAGCCGTCTTTTTTCTTGCACAGCGTCTGTGAAATCACGCCCACCAGCGCTTCCGACAGCATGGCGCGCACCATTTCCTTTTCTTCCGCCGGGAACACGTCAACGATACGGTCGATGGTCTTGGGCGCCGACGAGGTGTGCAGGGTGGCGAACACCAGGTGGCCGGTTTCGGAAGCGGTAAGCGCTAAGCGGATGGTTTCGAGGTCGCGCATTTCGCCCACCAGAATCGCGTCCGGGTCTTCGCGCAGCGCCGAGCGCAGCGCGTTGGAAAAGCTCAGGGTATGCGGGCCGACTTCGCGCTGATTGATCAGCGCCTTCTTCGATTGGTGGACGAATTCGATCGGGTCTTCGATGGTGAGAATGTGGCCGTACTCGGTCTCGTTGTAATGATTGATCATCGCCGCCAGGGTGGTGGACTTGCCCGAACCCGTCGGCCCGGTCACCAGCACCAGACCGCGCGGCTTGAGCGCCAGATCGGCGAAAATTTTCGGCGCGTTGAGATCGTCGAGGGTGAGCACCTTGCTCGGAATGGTGCGGAAAACCGCGCCCGCGCCGCGCGCCTGGTTGAAGGCATTGACGCGAAAACGCGCCAGGGAGGGGATCTCGAAGGAAAAATCGACCTCGAGAAACTCTTCGTAGTGCTTGCGCTGCGAATCGCTCATGATCGTTGATGCGCCGCACGTCGCCATGCACGCGAATCATCGGCGGCAGACCCGCCGAGAGGTGCAGATCGGAGGCGTCGTTCTTGACGCTGAATGCGAGCAATTGTGTGATATCCAAGCGATGTCTCCCCCGAGCAAGCTTGTGCGTGACGGTGCGTCAGCTATTCGACTATCGAATGGGCTATCTTAAGGTCAGAACCACGGTTTCCCGCAATTCGGCGGGCTGACCGGGGTGGAATTGTTGTATCGATCCAGATTTTGTCGGCCCATGTCCCTCGCCTCCCCTCTTGTCTCTCCTCTCGCCCACCCTCTGTCCGCAGTGCGCCAGCGCATCGCACAAGCCGCCGCAGCAGCCGGGCGCGATCCGCGCTCTGTCACCCTACTGGCGGTGTCGAAAACCTTTCCCGCAGAAGACATCGCCCGCGCCGCCGCGCTCGGGCAAACCGCCTTCGGCGAAAACTATGTGCAGGAAGCGGTGGACAAGATCGCCGCGCTGCGCCCGGACTGGCCCGCGCTGCAATGGCATTTCATCGGCCCGCTGCAAAGCAACAAGACTCGCGACGTCGCCGAGCATTTCGACTGGGTGCACAGCATCGACCGCCTCAAGCTGACCCAACGTCTGAGCGACCAGCGGCCCGCAGAATTGGAGCCGCTGCAGGTCTGCATCCAGGTCAATGTGGATGGCGAGACCACCAAAAGCGGCGTGCGCCCGGAAGACGCCTCGGCGCTGGCCGCGGCTGTGGCCGCGCTGCCCCGACTGCGTCTGCGCGGGTTGATGTGCATTCCCGAGCCCAGAGCCGACGCCGCAGCACAACGCGCGCCCTTCGCCCGGCTGCGCGAGCTGCGCGACGCCATCGCCGCCGAGCACGGTCTGACGCTCGACACCCTGTCGAGCGCCCTGCTTTGGGCGCCAAAGCCTGATGGGCGTCAACGAAACCAGGCACGCCCGGCGCGCCTGGGTAAGCGGCCGGGTGCAGGGTGTGTCGTTCCGCGCCGCAACCCGCGCCAAAGCGCTGTCGCTGGGGCTGCGAGGGCAGGCCGTCAACCTGCAGGATGGCCGGGTGGAAGTGTGGATTTGCGGTGATGCGCAGGCGGTGCAAACCCTGCTTGAATGGCTGCGGATCGGGTCTCCCGCTGCGCGGGTGGACGCGGTGCAGATCGAGCCTGCCGACGCCGAAGGCTGCCCCGAAGGATTTCAGGTGGGTTGATTTTGGCCGATGCGCCGCCCGCGACCGTTGCGAACCGCATCGGCGAGTTGCTCCAGCACCCTCACCGTGGCCTCCCAGCCGATGCAGCCATCGGTGATGCTCTGCCCGTACTGCAGCGCCGACAGGTCTGCCGTGAGCGCCTGCTTGCCCTCGACCAGATGGCTCTCCAGCATGACGCCGAGAATGTGGCGGCTGCCCGCGGCGATCTGCGCACCGATCTCGGCCGCCACCTGCGGTTGGCGCCGATAGTCGCTGCGGCTGTTGGCATGGCTGCAGTCGATCATCACCCGGCCGGGTAGATCGGCCGCCTGCAGCGCAGCCACGGCAGCACTCACGCTGGCGGCATCGAAATTCGGCCCCGCGTCGCCGCCCCGCAAGATGAGGTGGCAATCGGCATTGCCGGTCGTGGTGATCACCATGGCCCGGCCGTCGAGCGAGATGGAAGGAAAGCGGTGAGATTGCGCCGCCACCACGATGGCGTCCACCGCCGTCTGCAGCTTGCCGCTGGTCGGATTCTTGAATCCCAGCGGGGCCGACAGCGCCGAGGCCATCTGCCGATGCAGCTGGCTTTCGGTGGTGCGCGCGCCGATGGCGCCCCAGCTCAGCAGCTCGGCGTAGTACTGCGGCGTAACCAGATCGAGAATTTCAGAAGCGGCTGGAACGCCCAGACGCGCGCACTCCACCAGCAGGCCTCTAGCCTTGAGCAAACCCTTGTGAAGGTCGCCGCGCCCGTCCAGATCAGGGTCGTAGATCATGCCCTTCCAGCCCAGACGGGTACGCGGCTTCTCGAAATACACCCGCATCACCAGAAACAGGGCATCGTCGAAGCGCGAGGCTACCTCGCGCAGTCGGTGCGCATAGTCGATCGCCGCCGCGCTGTCATGGATGGAGCAAGGCCCGACGACGACCAGCAACCGGTCGTCATCGCCCCGCACGATGTCGCGCACCGTCTGGCGCGCGCGGGCGACGACTTGCGCCTGGGCCTCGCTGACGGGCACTTCGGCCCGCAATTCGTTCGGCGTGGGCAACAGCTCTTCCCGCGCAATGTGGAGATCGGCAATACGCGTCGGCATGAGCGTCCTTGGATGAGAAATTCCTAAAAAACTAGATCAGGCTCCGCAGATCGGGCAGCCCGGCCTTGGCAGCCTGCTGCGCCAGTTGCCGGGCCGCCGCACCGTCCACGCGAGCCAGCTCGGTCAGCACCCGCAGCCAGAGCGCAGGCTGCTGCGGCAGCGGCGCGCAGTAAAGCAGGTCGCCGCCACGCTGCACCGCCAGAACCGGAAAGTTGGGCGGCTCAAAATCGCCCAGCGCATCGGCGCGATCCTCGACGTCGATCCAGTACCAGCGCACCGCGACATCGGGCGGCA
Organism: Thiomonas sp. 13-64-67; assembly: GCF_002282795.1. NCBI lineage: Bacteria > Pseudomonadati > Pseudomonadota > Betaproteobacteria > Burkholderiales > Thiomonas > Thiomonas sp. 13-64-67. The sequence goes on along the minus strand of NZ_NCKP01000019.1, from coordinate 1,594 downwards.
GTTGCGTCGCCAGCGCCTCGAAGCCTGCACGCCAGTCGCGGCAGATGCCGCACCACTGCGCGCACAGACAGGCGACGAGCAGCGGCTCCATCACCAGCGGGCGGCTTACCGCAGCGCCTTGAAGCGCAGACGGTGCGGGCGCGCGCCTTCTTCGCCCAGACGGCGTTTTTTGTCGGCCTCGTATTCCTGATAGTTGCCGGAAAAGAACGTCCACTGCGAATCGCCTTCGGCCGCGAGAATGTGGGTGGCGATGCGGTCGAGAAACCAGCGGTCGTGGCTCGACACCATGATGCAGCCCGCGAACTCGAGCAGCGCATCTTCGAGCGCGCGCAGGGTTTCGACGTCGAGGTCGTTGGACGGCTCATCGAGCAGCAGCACATTGCCGCCAGAGATCAGGGTCTTGGCCAGATGCAGCCGCCCGCGCTCCCCGCCGGAGAGCTTGCCCACGATCTTCTGCTGATCGCCGCCCTTGAAATTGAACCGCCCGCAGTAGGCGCGCGAGGGCACCTGGAACTTGCCCACGTTGAGAATGTCCAGCCCGTCGGAAACCGCTTCCCACACCGTCTTGTCGTCGGGCAGGGCCTCACGGCTCTGGTCTTCGTACACCAGCTTGACCGTGGGGCCGATGACGATCTCGCCCGCATCGGGCTTGTCCTTGCCAGCAATCATGCGAAACAGCGTGGACTTACCCGCGCCATTGGGGCCGATGACGCCGACAATGGCGCCAGGCGGCAGCTTGAAGCTCAAGTTCTCGATCAACAGCCGCTCGCCGTGCGCCTTGCGCACGTTCTTGAACTCGATGACCTCATTGCCCAGGCGATCGGCCACGGGAATGAAAATCTCGTTGGTCTCGTTGCGCTTCTGGTACTCGATGCTGGAGAGCTCTTCGAATCGTGCCATGCGCGCCTTGCTTTTGGACTGGCGCCCTTTCGGGTTTTGCCGCACCCACTCCAATTCCTGCTTCATGGTCTTGAGGTGAGACGCCTCGCTGCGCGATTCCTGCTCCAGCCGGGCTTCCTTCTGCTCCAGCCAGTTGCTGTAATTGCCCTTGAACGGAATGCCCTGGCCACGGTCGAGTTCAAGAATCCACTCGGCCGCATTGTCGAGGAAATAGCGGTCGTGGGTGACGGCCACCACGGTGCCGGGAAAACGGTGCAGAAACTGCTCCAGCCAGTCCACGCTCTCGGCGTCGAGGTGATTGGTCGGCTCATCGAGCAGCAGCATGTCGGGCTTGGAGAGCAGCAGGCGGCACAGCGCCACGCGACGCTTTTCACCGCCCGACAGCGGGCCGACAATCGCATCCCACGCGGGCAGCCGCAGCGCATCGGCAGCCACTTCCATCTGCAGATCGGTGTTGTCGCCCTCGCCTGCAGCGATGATGGCTTCGAGCTGCGCCTGCTCTTCCGCCAGCTTGTCGAAGTCGGCATCGGCGTTTCCGTATTCCACATAGACCTCTTCCAGCCGTTTCTTGGCGGCGAGCACACCGCCCAGACCTTCTTCCACCGCCTCGCGCACGGTCTGCGCCGGATCGAGCTGCGGCTCTTGCGGCAGGTAGCCGATGCGCAAGCCCGCCATCGGCACGGCTTCGCCTTCA
>NZ_NCKP01000108.1:0-5347 GCF_002282795.1 Thiomonas sp. 13-64-67 | reverse complement strand
TCTGCCGCGACGATCTGCCCCGGAGCAGCAGCAGACCCAATCACATGGCAAGCCCAACACCCCGGAATATCCGGCTTTTGATCGGCGCCAAAAAACGAGGGGAAAACGGATTTTGAATTTTGCAGGGCCGACGACTTATGCCGGACTATGTGGAAGTTCCAAGATCGCCTCCATTCCGCCATCGCGGCGATTCTGCAACGTCAACCGTCCCCCCGCCGCACGCGCGATGTCGCGTGCGATACCGAGGCCAAGGCCGGTGCCGCCGGTTTGACGGCTGCGCGACGCTTCAAGCCGATAGAACGGCTCAAACACCTTTTCCAGTTCTTCCTCCGGAATGCCGGGGCCCTGATCCTGAATGCGCAGTGTCAGGGAGGTAGCGCTATCGTCGACGACGATGAGGGCCCGTTCGCCATATAAAACGGCATTGTCGAGCAGATTCGCTAAGCAGCGCTTTATTCGTGCTGGATCCCCAACGAAGGGCTTGTTGGTACGCCCTTGAATCTGCACTTCACGCCCCATCTCTTCTGCGTCGGCCTGCAGACTTTCAAGCAAGGACATGATGTCGATGGGCTGAATATGTTGTGGCTGGTCGAGACCGCGCATGAAATCCAGCGTGTACTTCACCATCTGCTCCATCTCCAGCAGATCCTTCTCGAACCGCGCGCGCACATCGTCATCATCCAGCAGTTCTGCGCGCAAACGCATGCGGGTGATCGGCGTTTTCAGATCGTGCGACATGGCCGAAAAAATGCGCGTCCGATCCGTAATAAATCGAATCAGTTGAGCCTGCATGGTGTTGAACGCGTGTGCAGCGCGCCGTACCTCGGCAGGTCCAGCTTCCGGCAGTGGAGGACGATGGATGTCTTCACCAAGTGATTCAGCGGCCGAGGCCAGGACCGCCAGCGGCCGCGTCATCCACCGCACGGCAACAAAGGAGAGGAACAACACTGACGCCAAGAGGACGAGCAAGGTCAGCAGCAAATGCCAGGGGGGCGCCTGGGCGCCTTGGTGAAGCTGGGTTGTAAAGGCCACCCAGCTTCCATCGTTCAGTTGCACCTGGATCAGGAAGCCGAGTTTTTCCGCCATGAAGGCTTGCATGGAAGACCGGGATGCCTGTGTCATACCCGACATATAGGCCGCCATCGAGGCCATGCCAGGTAGGGGTCGCCGGTGCATGTCGGGGAATCCATTGGCCTCAGAAGGGTTTGCACTGGCCGAGACGATCAGCGGTCTTTCATCCCCGAGGGCGGAATGAAGCGCCTGTGAAAACATCATGGTTTGTGCGCTGCGCATTGCGGCAGCCGTTGTCTTGATGGGTGAGGGCTCCAAGTCCACGACCTGGGGCGGCACGCTCAAGACTTTTGCGATACGGAGCCGCTCCTGATGCGGCATCGAATCCAGAAGTTTGACCACGTCAGCAATGCGTTGCGCAGACTGCATGCCGCTGTTGCGCAGCACCGCACGATCACGCTCGGCGAAGTTAATTGAGGCGCTCAGAAGTTGCGCCAAAATCAAGCCGCTCGAGAGGACGAGCATCATGCGGCCGAACAGCGACGTCGGCAGCAACCGTTTCACGGCTTTCCTTCAACGGGCACTGACAACACATAGCCCATGCCGCGCACCGTCTTGATCAGTACCGGGTCGCGCGGATCATCTCCAAGACGTTGGCGCAAGCGACTGACCTGGACATCAATGCTGCGATCGAGCGGGTCGGCCTCCCGGCCTTGCGTGAGATCCACTAGCTGGTCGCGGTTGAGAACCCGGTTGGGATGGCTTAGAAAAATACGCAACAAGCGGTATTCCGCGCCACTCAGCGTCACGACCACGCCTGCGGGAGAAATCAGATGGCGATGCAGGGTGTTGAGCGTCCAGCCTGCAAAATGGGCCTCGCGCAAATCTTCGGGCTGCAAATTGACGGGCAGGCTGCGAGCGCGTCGCAAGATGACCTTGATGCGGGCGAGCAACTCGCGCGCGCTGAAGGGCTTGGTCAGGTAGTCGTCGGCGCCCATCTCCAGCCCGACGACACGATCGGTCTCGTCGCTGCGGGCGGTGAGCATCAACACGGGAATGTCGGATTTGGCGCGGAGCTGGCGACAGAGCGTCAGACCGTCGTCGCCCGGAAGCATCAGATCGAGCACGATCAAGTCGATGCGTGCGGCGACGAGGGCACGCTCCATGGCCTTGCCGTCGCCCACCGCGGTGACGCGCAGCCCGTTCTTTTGCAAATAGGCGCTCAGCAGATTACGGATCTCGCCATCGTCGTCAACGATCAGGATGTGGTCAGGTGTGTCCATGCCGTGATTTTCAGCGGTCTGCGGCGCGCCTCGTCAAAAACAATGTAACGCAGCATGTCAGCCACAGGTTCGCAGATCATGCGATACAAAACAGCCGCTTTTTGACACGGCCTGCTTACACGTCAGCGTTGAAATGGCTTCCATTGCGATGGCGGTCTATCAGATGTCGCTGCGGGAACGTCCCGCCAACCGTCTACGCATTTTGATCGGAGATCAATCATGAAATGCAACCATAGAACACTGGGTCTTGCCGCCGTCCTCTCGCTCGCCGCAATCGGCACAGCCTACGCACAATCCCCTGCCCAACCGCAGCAATACGGCTGCATGCAGGGGGGCGGGCCGGGCATGGGCATGATGGGCGAACGCGGCATGGCTGCGGGCATGATGGGGCGCGGTGATCCAACTGCCAGAATGGAAAATCGGCTTGGCGCGATGAAGGCGCAATTGCAGATCACGCCGCAGCAAGAGCCTGCTTGGGACGCCTTTAAGGCACAAGCCAAGAAGCAGGCCGATGCGATGCAGTCCATGCGGACCACCCTGTTTGAGGCAAAGGGCAATGCTCCGGAACGCATGGAGCAACGCACCCAGTTGATGCAAGCGCGCGTGGCAGGCATGGAGACCATGACCGCTGCGATGAAAACGCTCTATGCCGAACTGAGCCCGGGGCAGCAAGCCATACTGAATCAGCAATTTGGCGCGATGCGCGGAACCCGTCGCGGAGCGCCTGCGGGCGCGCAGTAAACCGGAGCCGGACGAGCGCGCGCGATCGCACGGATACAACCCGCCGATTGCGCGTGCAATGCACCGCGGCATGCAGTCGGCGCCAAACACAAAGGAGTACGCATCATGATGGGGTATTGGGGTTGGAGCGCAGGCCCTTGGTTCGGGATGTGGATCATTCCAGTCCTTGTGCTGGGTCTGATTCTCTGGATGATTTTCAGAGGAGGACACGGCGTGTCTGAGGCGCTTGACCGGCGCTATGCGAACGGTGAAATCAGTCGCGAGGACTATCAGCGCATGAAACAGGAGATCAAGTCATGACGTCGACGAAATCGAACCGCATGCCGGGTTCGGCGGATCACCACAAGCCGCAGCGTTGTCCAACGAGGAATGAGCCTGAGCGAAGGTTGAGAGTTGGGTTGCGATCGGGTTGATCATCTTCAGGATGGTGATCAACATGGATGACACGCGACTGACCACAATCGCGCAACTTGAGCAATTTCTCAGCGCCAATGCACAAGTCGAGTTTTCACCGCATGGTGACGATGCGCAGCGCTACGCCCACATCAGTCGGGTCCTGCGGCGCTTTGACGATCCGCGGCGCACCCGGCGCGAACGCGGAGTGGTGCTGGCCTATCTGCGCCTGACCAGCGGCTACAGCCGCGCGCAGCTCACGCGTCTGGTGCGGCGGTGGCAGACCAACCGCTTGGCCCCAGAGCCCCTGGTCAAGCGTTACGGCGCTCCAGCAGCCCCTTTTGCCCGCAAATTCACGCCCGGCGACGTGGCGCTGCTGGTGGAGATGGATCGTGCGCATGAAGAGGTCTGCGGCCCGGCCATCGCGCACCTGCTGCAGCGGGCTTACCACGTCTATGGCGACGCACGCTATGTCCGCTTGGCCACCCTGTCGGTCTCGCACCTGTACAACTTGCGCAAGAGTGCCGGCTACCGCGCCCAGCGCCTGCATCTCACCAAGACCCGTCCGGTGAACAACGCCATTGGCACGCGCCGCGCGCCACACCCCCAGGGACGCGCGGGCTTTGTGCGCATCGATACCGTGCATCCGAAATCATTCGGAAGTTCGGCCCTTTTGGGATCACCGATCTGGCGCCGGCCTACGGCAAGCTCGGTGCGATCACCGACGATACACAGATGACGCTTTTTACTGCCGAAGGAGCCCTTCGGGCTTATGTGCGGGAGACGCTGCGCGGCATTAGCAGCCCGCCGAGCGTGATCCACTACGCGTACCTGCGCTGGCTGTATACCCAAGGCGAGCATGAGCCGCGTGCCAAGGAATTCCTGCTTTCTGGCTGGCTGATCAGACAGAAGGCATTGTTCTCCCGCCGTGCGCCGGGCCGTACCTGCATCGATGCGCTGCGCAGCGGCATCGAGATCGGCCAACCGGCGCAGAATGACAGCAAAGGCTGTGGTGGCGTAATGCGCGTCGCGCCGATCGGCATGTTGTTCCACGCGCTGACCCATAGCAACCCTTCCCTCCGATCAGAAAACCTCGCACGCGCGTTCGACCTGGGCTGCGAAGCTGCAGCGCTGGCGCATGGACATCCCACGGGATTCCTGACTGCTGGCGTGATGGCCGCCCTGGTCTTTGATCTCCTCGACGGAAATGATCTTGCGGCGGCGATTGATCGGGTCACGCCTTTGCTGACGCGCAAGGAGCGGCACGAAGAAACACGCGTTGCCCTGGAACGGGCGCTATCCCTCCATGCGTCAGACACGGCGTCAGACGCCGCCATCCGGAAACTGGGCCAAGGCTGGATCGCCGAAGAAGCTCTGGCGATCGGCATCTATTGCGCCTTGAAGGCCAAAGACTTTGAAGCAGGCGTCATAATGGCGGTCAATCACGACGGCGACAGTGATTCCACCGGATTGATTGCCGGACACCTGCTCGGCGCGCTGCAAGGGCGGACGGCCATTCCGGCGCGCTGGCTGGATCTGCTCGAACTGCGTGATGTCATGGAAGAAATGGCCGATGACCTCGCAACAGTCGGTAGTTGGCGCTTGGGGGACTGTGACGACCCGGAGGCGAGCGCCGAAGAAGACTACTACTTCGGTCGTTATCCCGGCAGCTAAGCCAGCAGCATTACTGAACCGCCCCGTGTTTTGAGGAGGCTCCTTCGATTGAGAGAATGGAGCCATCATGAGGAAGTCCCGGAAGTTTTCCTCCGAGGTGATCGAGCGCGCCGTGCACATGGTGTTTGATGCCAAAAATCAGCACACCTTCAGATCCAAATCAAGTCGCGGATACTGCCCGCAGTGGCTTCAGAGCCTCAGTGCAGCCAGTGCAACTGAGTCGTCAGCGCATACAGCCCCACCCC